>JANOZA010000752.1:0-21221 GCA_031429155.1 Verrucomicrobiota bacterium
GCACTTCTTTGGCGGCCTGCTGGCCATCCAGGGTGCGGCCGAGGGTCATGTGTTTGATGCCGCAGGGAGTGAGCACGTATTTCCTGACGAAGTCTTCGTAGCGGCTGCCGGTGAGTTTTTCGATGATGCGACCGAGCACGCAGTAGCCGAGATTGGAATAGGCGTAGCGGGTGCCGGGATCGAAGTCGAGCTGGCGGCCCAGCATGTAGCGGATGACGGCTTCGGGTCCGGCAGGGGCGGGGGTGCCGGTGACCTTTGCGATGATTCCGGGGCGGAACATGGGATCGAAACGGGCGTCGCGGTCCCAGCCGGCGGTGTGCTGGAGCAACTGGCGCACGGTGATGCTTTGCAGCCGTGCGTCGGACTTTGCGCCCTTCTCGAACACAGGCTCCAGTTTCAGAAGTTCGAAGGCTTTGGAGTCGAGCGAGAGCTTTCCGTCTTCCACCAGCTTCATCACGGCGACGGCGGTGAGTGGCTTGGAAATGCTGGCGATGCGGAAGAGTGAATCGGGTTTTGCCGCGAGCTTGCGGTCGCGGTCAGCCCAGCCGTAGCCCTTCGCATAGACGAGGCGCTTGTCTTTGACGACGGCGAGGGCGGCGCCGGGGACGTTGCGTTCGGCCATGAAGGTCTCTATTTCCTTGTCGAAAGCAGTGAAGGGCAGGGCGGCGGCAGCCGGGGCCGCTTCTTCGGCCTGAAGCAGAGCCGGGACAGCGAAGGTGCAGAGTCCTGCGAAACGGCGGCGGGAGAGGCGTGGAGAGGTCATGGTGCGCAGAGTGCGGGGAAATAATGGGTCGTAGTGGTGAATCTATCGGAAGCGCGGAAGAATGTGGAAAAGAACATTGACCGGGAAGCGGCGAGGAAGGTAGAACCGTCTTTATCCGGTCGCCGCCCCTTTCTTAAAACCACCCCCACGGCGACCATTTTCCACGATCATCCCCCTTACCCATGCATCGCATTCTTCTTCTGGCGTCACTGTTCAGTATTCTTACTCCGGGCTTCCTGCGCGCTGCGCCCATTACCATTCTCAATCCCAGCTTTGAGGTCCAAACACCGGAACTGACCTCCGGCCAGTGGACGAATCAACTGGAGCCGGACTGGAAGGAAACCGGCGGCCCGAACAGCGATCAGGGGTTCATGGAATGGCTCAATCTCGTGGGCGAAGATGGCGTGGATACGCTGGGCATGGCGCTGGGGCACAACGTCTGGCAGGACACAGGAGCCACTTTTGCCGCCAACAAGGTCTATACTCTGAACGTGAAGGTGGGGAACCGGACCGGCAGCACTTTTGCGGGGAACCAATCCACCTACGGGCTGGCCAATACGTCAGGGCAGTACGTGGCATCGCGTTTTGCGGATGCCTTCGTGGCACCGACGGTGGGGAATTTCGCGGAAGCTCCCGCACTGGTGCTCGACACTTACGCCGATCCCTGCGCAGTCGGTGCCGGTACCATTCGCGTGCTGCTTCAGGCGCGCGGGGCCGGGCGCTCGCACTTCGACCACATCCGGCTGGATGTGGCGGATGCCGTGCCGGGCGGGCGGCCCGCGGGCACGCAGGCCGCGGTCTCCGGCATTACCGGTGCCGGCGCGACTTTCAGCGGGACGGTCACGGACATCGGCTCGGCGGCGCCGTCGGTCGCTTTCTACTACGACACGGCGGACAAGGGGACTAATCCCGCCTCGTGGGCGAACAGCACCGCGCTCGGCGGCACCTACAGCGGCACGTTTTCCACCAGCGTCGCCACCCTGGCGCCGGCGACGACTTACTTCGTCCGCGCGCGGCTCACGAATGCCTCCGGTGCGGTGTGGGCGGCTCCGTGCGTGAGTTTCACCACGCTGGCCGCGCCTCCGGTGGTGGAGAACATCGCGGCCAGCGGCGTAGGCGGATCTTTTGCCACAGTGGGCGCGAATGTGACGGGCACGGGCGGGGAAGCGCCCAACGTCACTATATACTACGGCCCGGCGGACGGCGGCACGGTCAGCGGCGCGTGGGCTTCCAGCATTTCCATCCCCGCGCTCGGCGGCAGCGCCACCCGCCCGCTCACGGGCCTCGCCCACAGCACGCAGTATTACTTTCGCGCCTACGCGCAGAACAGCGGCGGCAACGACTGGGCGGACGCCACCGCCACCTTCAACACCATTTCCGTCACCCTGCCGGCGGTGGAAAATCGCGCGGCGGATAACATTACAGGCACCTCTGCGGTGCTGCGCGGCGAAGTCACCAATGCCGGCAATGACACACCGGTCATCACGCTCTACTGGGGCACCACCGACGGCGGCACCACGCCAGGCTCGTGGACCAATTCGCGTGTGCTCGGGCCGGATGCCGGCGATTTCTCCAGCATGGTCCAGGGACTCACGCAGTTCACCACTTACTACTACACCTCGCGCGCCGTGAATGCCGCCGGCACCGCGTGGGCCGCGCCCAGTCTCAGCTTCACCACTGGCTCCGCGCTGCCCGCGAGCGTCATCATCAACGAGATCAACTACGATCCCGCGGACCCCACGAAGCGGCTGGAGTACATCGAATTCCACAACCCCACCGGCGCGCCCATAGACATGGCCGGCTGGATACTGGACGACGGCGTGAACTTCACTTTTCCCGCCGGCCCTGGATCGCTCATCGCCGCGGGCGGCTATAAGGTCGTGGTGGAAAACACCGCAGCCTACCTCGCGGGCTTTCCCTCCGCCGGCGCGCCTGTGGGCCAATGGACGGCCGGCGATGCGCTCAGCAACAAAGGCGAGCGCATCCGGCTGAGGAACGCCTCCGGCACGGTGATAGACGAAGTGGACTACAAAGCAGGCTTCCCGTGGCCCACGGCCGCCAAGGGCGGCGATGTGAGCATCGAACTCATCCATCCTTCGCTGAACAATGACCTCGGCGGCAACTGGCGGCCTTCCGTCAATATGCCGGACACTGTGGTCATCGCCAGCGGTTCCACCGGCTGGCGCTATCGCCAGACTCCGAGCGAGCCGCCCGCCGCATGGAAGCAGTTTTCCTTCGACGACACCGGCGTGGAATGGGCCACCGGCGGATTGCCCGCGGGTTTCATTGGCGCCACTCCCTTCAACCCGGCTGTCACCTTTGCCACTGCGCTCAGCTTTGGAAATACGGCGGACCGCACCCGCGCTTATTACTTCCGGAAGAAGTTCACGCTCTCCAGCCCCGCCGGCATGACCTTCAACATCCGGCGCGACGACGGGGCGGTGGTCTGGATCAATAATGATCCCGCGCCCACCGTGGTTTCGGCGGACGGCGCATGGGCTGAGCCTTACCCCTACACCTCGCTCGCCCCCAATGCGACGCAGACAGGCGTCTATCTCAATTACACCATCCCCGCGTCAAAGTTCGTCACAGGGGACAACATCATCACCGTGGAAGTCCATCAGTCATCCATCACTTCCAGCGACCTGCTGCTGGACCTCAATCTTGCTATCGCCGGTCCCAGGGGCGGCACCCCTGGCGTCGCCAACTCCAGGTTGACTGCCAGCGCCTCCCTCCCGCCGCCCGCCATCCGCGGCGTGGACCACACGCCGGTCATGCCCACCGCCGGCCAGGACGTCGTCATCACCGCGCTGATCACAGACCCGGATAATGTCGGCACCGTCTCCCTCGCCTACCAGGTCGTCAGCCCCGGCGGCTACATCCGCCTCCAGGACGCGGCTTATAATTTACCGGCCAACTGGATATCGGTGACCATGAATGACGCCGGCACCGGCGGTGATGCCGTGGCCGGAGATGCTGTCTTCAGCGCCACCGTGCCGGGCAGCGTGCAGACGCACCGACGGCTCATCCGCTACCGCATCACCGCCGGTGATGCTCTGAACAACAGCATCACCGTCCCCTACCCCGACGACGAGCAGCCGAACTTCGCTTACTTCTGCTACAACGGCGTGCCCGCCTGGACCGGTGCCTTCCGGCCCGCGCTCCATTCCCCTTACGCCGGTTTCTCCGCCACGGCTCCCGTCACCTTCCCGGCCCCGCTCATCGCCGGCATGCAGTCGCTCCAGCTCATCGCGCTGGATACCGATGTGAACCTTTGCCTCTACACGGATGCGAACCCGACGCCTTCCATTCTCTACCGCGCCACTCTCGTCTATGACGGCAAAGTCTATGACCACATCACGTTCAACGTCCGCGGCATCGGTTCCACGCGGCAGAGCGGGAAGAACAAGTTCGCGCTGAAATTCCTCCGCGCCCGCGACTTCCGCGCCCGCGACAACTGGGGCCGGGAGTTCAGCGAAGACTGGAACTCCTTCGGCCTCGATGCCAACGCCAGCCCGTGGGCGCCTATGCACCGCGGCTCCGCCGGCATCGAAGACGCCGCCAGCTACCGCATCTTTGAACTCGGCGGCATGCCCTCTCTACGCACCACCTACTCGCAGCTCCGCATCATTCGCAAAGCCGTGGAATCCCCTCCCGCCGGTACGCTCGTCGCCGACACCACCGCCGGCGGCAGCGTGGACGGCCAGTATTCCTCCGACCTCTGGGGCCTCTACCTGATGCTCGAACCCACCGAGTCCAACTTTCTCGACGAACGCAAACTGCCCGACGGCAACATTTACGCCATCGAAGGCAACGGCGGCGACAAGAAATACCAAGCCACGAACCAGGTGAGCAACGGCACTGACTGGACCACCTACAACCCCGCCCGCATCGCCGCCGGACAGACCGAAGCGTGGTACCGCGCCAACATGGACCTGCCCAATCTCTACACCTATCTCGCCCTAAGCCGTCTTGTTGGTAACGTGGACGTGAGGGATGGGGATAACTACCGCTACTACCACCGCTCCAGCGACAACCGCTGGGTCATCATGGGCTACGACCACGACATGCAGTTCATCGCCGCCAGCCACTGGGTCAGCCAGACGCTGGTGGACACCATCCGCTCCTCCGGCGTGCCGCACAGCTACGCCGGCATTATGCGCCATCCCGCCATCGCCATCGAATTCCGCAACCGCTGCCGCGAACTTCTCAGCCTCGTAGGCGGCGACGCTGGCTCCTCCGGCGGCCAGATCGGCCAGCTCATGGATGAATACTCCCAGATGGTGAACCCCGCCGGCCAGGCGCTCACCTGGGCCGACCTTGATGCCAACATGTGGAATCTCCACCCGCGCAGCACCGGCAACGGAGCCAACAACGGCCAGGGCAATCACCGCGGCAATTTCTACCGCGCCGTCTTCACCGACGCCCGCGGCGCCGGCACCGGCAGCATCGCCTCCACCTATCCGCGCAATCTCCCGGACCTCGATGCCGACGGCTTCTCCGACCACGAGGGCCTTGTGCAGTGGTTCAAAGACTACGCCACCAACACCTACCCCGCCGTTGGCGCCGGCGTCACCGCATGGACCCGCCGCCCCACCAAAGCCGGCACCGGAGCCGCCGGCGGCGGTGCAGACACCTACGTCCACCGCCAGAAAGGCTACGGCTGGAAATACCTCGAATGGGAATCCCTCTACGGCGGCTACTTCAACTTCTCCACCAACCTCACCGCCGGCACCGCCGCAGGCGACCTCACTGCCACCGGCACCACGCGCTACGCCGTCAACGGCGACTCACTCGCTCAACTCACCACGGCGGACAACGTCCTCTACCCTGACAAACCCGTCATCACCTCCGCCGGCACTCCCGGTTATCCGGTGAACGACGTTCTCCTCCACAGCAGCGACTACGGCGACCCGCAGAATGACGCCATCACCGCTGTGCAGTTCCGCGTCGGCGAAATCTCTGCCCCTGGCATTCCGCTCTACGACCCGACCGTCCCGCGCATTTACGAAATCGAAGAACTCTGGCGCTCCACCGAAATCCCCACCGCCTCGCCGACCAACATCGCCGACGTGCGTGTTCCAGGGAATGTCCTCCGCACCGGCCACACCTATCGCGCCCGCGTCCGCCACAAAGACGCCACCGGACGCTGGAGCTTCTGGAGCGATCCCCTCCAGTTCGTCGCCACGCTGCCTGACGTCGCCGTCTATGTGAACTCGCTCCGTATCACCGAGGTCAACTACAACCCCTGCGACATCACTGCCGCCGAACTCGCCGCTCCCGGCTGGAACGTCCTTTGGAACAAGCAGGACATGGAATTCGTCGAACTTCGCAACATCTCCGGCACGCCCATTGATCTGACCGACGTACGCTTCACCAAGGGCATCAACTACGACTTCACCGCCGCCACCATGCTCGCGGCCGGAGCTAACGCCGTCCTCGTTAAGAACCCCGCCGCCTTCGCCATCCGCTACCCCGGTGTGACTCCCGCCGGCAGTTTCGGCGCCGACAACCTGGCCAACGAAGGCGAGGAAGTGAAGCTCAGCTACGGCGCCGGCGCCGCCATTATCGAGTTCACCTACGACGACGCCCCTCTCTGGCCCGTCACGCCCGACGGCACCGGCCCCACGCTCGTTTTGAAAACACCGACGAAGCCCGCGCTCGTTCACAACGACCCGCTCGAATGGCGCGCCAGCTACGCGAACAAAGGCAACCCCGGCGGCAGCGACGGCTACAACTACAACCTCTGGGCCGCCGGCTATTCCGGCCTCGGCGGCAAGGACGACGACGACGACAAAGACGGCACCTCCAACCGTCTCGAATACGCCTTCGTCACCAATCCCACGCAGCCCGGCAGCAACCGCATCCTCACCGCGCAGTTTCAGGAAGTCGGCGGTCTCAACTACGCCACGCTCACCTTCACCCGCCGCGCGGAAGCGGAAGACACCACTTTCGCCGTCCAGTTCAGTGACGAACTCATGACGTGGAACATCCCGGCCACCCTCATCATCAGCACCGACAATCTCGACGGCACCCTCACCCAAACCTGGCGCTCCGCGGACCCCGTCAGCGCCCGCTCCCGCCTCTTCGGAAAAGTGCTGGTCACCACCAACCCTTGAAGCCACCCCTCCCCGTCATGTCCGGCCCAATCCATTTTGAAATCCACGCCGCAGAGCGGGGCGAT
Organism: Verrucomicrobiota bacterium; assembly: GCA_031429155.1. Classification (GTDB taxonomy): domain Bacteria; phylum Verrucomicrobiota; class Verrucomicrobiia; order Verrucomicrobiales; family V1-33; genus V1-33. The sequence goes on from JANOZA010000752.1 coordinate 6,948, forward strand.
ACCCCCACAACATCGGTCGAGCGCCTTCCAAGGGAGACCAAGCCGCGGACCTGCGGTGCTTTGTCTGCTGCCGGTGCCGCCAAACTCAGTGACGCAACTCAGAATTAATTCCACGAGAGGAGGATTAATTGTTGCCAACGGGCCTGCTTTCGCTACCTGCGCCTCCTCAGTTCGACAGATCGTGTCAAAATGACGCCAGACTCTCACCTTCACAATTAACCAACACCATGAAAAAACACCAACTCTCCCTCATTCTCCTCGGCACCGCCCTCAGCCTTGCCGCCATGTCGTCAGCCTCCGCGGCAGTCTATTCCTTTAGCGGACTGGGACTCGTCATTCCTGACAGTGGAGCGGCCATTCCTTCTGTCATCTCCGTTTCGGGCATCCCTCTCAGTGAATCCGTGGTGGAAGTGACCGTCTCCATGGCGGGCGTCTTCCACACTTGGTCGAACGACATCCGCGGCAGCGTTACCAGTCCCCTTGCGGAAGTTGTGACTCTTTGGAACTTTCCCGGGAATGATGAGGATGCCGTCGGCAGCAATTGGTTGTTTAGTGATGCCGCCGCGGTCGGACTGGGCAACATCTCCCAAAGTGGGACTTTTCTTCCCATCACCGGGCCTGCTCTCGCCACTTTCAATTCCGACAACCCAAACGGGAATTGGACGCTGAATGTTTTTGATCAGGCTGCGGGAGACCAAGGAAGCATCGCCAGCTGGACGCTGAATATTACCACCATTCCGGAGCCGGCGGGCGCCGCGTTCGCGGGCTTGGTTGGCCTGGGCAGCCTTGTGCGGCGCCGTCGCCCGGCCACGCGCTAAGCGATTCGTCTTCATTTCCCAAACTTCGGCGGGGCAATGCTTGCATTGCCCCGCCTTTTTTTGTTTAGAAATCATGCCTGCTTTCTCGTCCTCTGCTACGCCCCCGACGGGGGTCTAATAGTTGTGCATAACTCAGGGCCGGAGCCGCTGCCCCCTCACGCTCTACCGCAGTTCCACAAAGTTCAGCCTCAGCGCCTTGGCCAGCCCGGTGATGTCCGGCTTCTCCTCCCGCGTGATCAGCGCAATGGAAACCCCGCTGCGCCCGGCTCGTCCGGTGCGACCGCTGCGGTGCGTGTATTGATTGAGCTGGTCCGGGAGCTGGTGATGAATCACGAAGGCGAGGCCCTCCACATCAATGCCGCGCGCGGCGACATCCGTGGCCACGAGGAATTGGAAGCGGCCCTTGCGGAAGGAGCTCAGCACTTTGTCGTGCTCCACCTGTATGAGATCCCCCCGGATGATGCCGATGGGAAAGTCGCGGTGCGATAGACTGCCGTCACAACGTCCCGGCACTATCCCTGGCGCACCGCGCAGGACTGTTGTACCGGTCCCCGCCATGACGCCTCACTTCCGCTTTCCCACTCTGATGGCCGCCTCTGCGGCGTTCCTTTTTCCCGCCGCAGCATTCGCCGCCGATCCGGTGGACGGAAAGTTTCCGCCGCCAAAGCCGCCGGAGGGGAAATGGGAAACCCTTCTCACCGCGCCGCTGGAGGATCACTGGACCGGCATGAGCATGTCCATCAAGTCCCCGCTTATTTCGACGCCGCCGAATCCGGACAAGGCGGGCGAGATCGTGCTCCACATCGCCCGCGGCCCCACGGGTCTCATTCGTTCGATGAAGCCCTACGAGAACTACATTCTCGAGTACGAGTTCCGCCATCTCACCGAAGCCCCCAACGCCGGCGGCGGTGATGGCACCAGCGGCAATTCCGGCCTCATCATTGCCCAAAGCCCGTTTCCAAATCCCGGCGGACCCTATCCGAATGACGGACACGAGATCCAAGTGTGCAATCTGGGCAACGGCTCGTGGTATACCAGCCACGGCGACACCTTTACCATGCCCGGCAGCACGTCGGAGGGCATTCCTGATCCGCGATTCGGCGTCTCGCACGCCTGCGGGCATCGCTCCATGCCTGTGGCATTTCATGGCAGCAAAACCGGCGAATGGAATCGCATCCGTCTCACCAGCGTGGACGGCGTCATCCAGAACGAGGTGAACGGCCACCTCGCCTCCGCACTCTACCGGGCCTCGCCGCGCAAAGGCTACATCAGTTTCGAAAGCGAGGGTGCTGCCGTCGAGTTCCGCAACATGCGTCTCCAGGAACTCGCCCCCGATCCCGACCTCGCGCCAAAGCACATCGCCAAGCTGCTGCCGGAACCGATGACGACCGACTACATTACCGCCCGCGAAGCCACCCCGTTGCCGGCCGGTAATTTCATCGCCGTCGTGGACGTGAACGGCCCTGCCACCCTCGCCACCCTCGCCGCAGGCCTCGGCTTGCCAGACCATCCCGTCACCGGACGCGTGATGATCACCGCGCATGACGGCAAAGTGTCCGTCACCGAGAAGGGCAAGGAAACCGTGCCCGCCCAGCCCGTGCCCGCCGATGCCCGGGGCGTACTCCACCTTGAGACCGGGAAGTTCGGCCACGTCCTGGTGTTCAAGCCGGTGAAAAAGTAGCGCCGCGTGGCACGGCGGCCAGCCCCGGAGAGGCGCGGTTGCTGCAAAGAAACTCAATGGCAGCGCGCAGACGCCAGACACCCGAAGCCGCGGTTGGGGCGTAGGTTATCGTGACCCTCTGCTGCCTGCTGCGGAGAGGCACCCAATACTTCATGACGAACACCGCCATCACGATACCTGCAGAGGCTCCCATCATGGTATTGCCTGGCGCGGTGCTATTTCCGGCGACAGTCCTTCCGCTCCGCATTTTCGAACCCCGCTACCGCGCCATGCTCCAGTGGGCACTGGAACAGGACCGTATGTTCTGCGTGGCGCTGATGAAGCCGGGAATCTCCGAGGCGAAGACCGAGGACGGGTTCTTCCACACCGCCGGCATCGGCCTCGTTGCAGCCTCAGTCACGCAGCCAGATGGAACGTCGAATCTTATGCTGCAAGGGCTGGCCCGCGTGCGATTCACCGCATTCACGCAGATCGAGCCCTTTCGCATCGCCACCATCCAGCGGGTGCCGGACACAGTTGGCTCAACATCAGAAGCCCGGGCGCTTATGGAAACCCTTCGCGAACAATGCAGCGCCATCAGGGTCAACGGAATACCTCTGCCAGAGTCCTTCTCGGACGTGTTCGACCAGATCACAGACCCCGCATTTCTCGCTGACACAGTGGCCAATGCGCTCATCGGGGACGCCATGCAGCGCCAGTTTCTGCTGGAGCAGACGGATCACGTTGTGCGTCTCCGGGAACTCTCCCGCATACTTGCCGGGGACTTTCGCGATGGCCAATAGCTCTGAATGGCCTGAGAAAACTATTTTGCAAAAAAGCCGAGATTCCAGTTGCGGAAGGAAAATGACATCCCATTGTCGCCCCTCCTTCCTGCCCGGCGACTATCCGTGGGGTGCATAGGATTTATCGGGAGCAGCGCCGGAAAAGTAGCTGCTAATGGATATGGCTGATTCGCTCTGCGCGCTGGCTGTGGCTGACCCGATATTTCCCAAGCAAAGGAAATACACATTTACCACGCCATGCCCACCATCAATCAGCTCGTCAATAAAGGCCGCTCCGACAAGAAGTCGAAGTCCAAGTCGCCGGCGCTCGCAAATTGCCCGCAGCGCCGCGGGGTGTGTCTGCAAGTCATGACGCGGACGCCGAAGAAGCCGAACTCGGCTTTGCGTAAGGTCGCTAAAGTTCGCCTCACCAATGGCTTTGAAGTCATCGCCTACATTGGCGGTGAGGGGCACAATCTTCAGGAACACTCCATCGTGCTGGTGCGCGGTGGCCGGGTCAAGGACTTGCCGGGTGTTCGCTACCACATCGTTCGCGGTTCGCTGGACTGCCTCGGAGTGGACAAGCGCCGCCGCGGTCGTTCCAAGTATGGTGCCAAGCGTCCGAAGGCGGGTGCTGCTGCCGCCGCCGCCAAGGGCGGGGCCAAGCCAGCCGGCAAGAAGAAGTAATCAATTTTAAACCTCCAGGAACTACAGGCTTATGGCTCGCAGAAAGCGCGTATATAAAAAGAAGGAACAACGTGATTCACGCTACGACAGCTCGCTCGTCGCGAAGCTTATCACCCGCCTCATGGTTGAGGGCAAACGCTCCATCGCTGAGCGCATTGTTTATGCGGCCATTGATAAGGTGAACGAGAAATCGGACGCTGTGGATCCGCTCGAAATCATCACCCGGGCCATAGAGAACGCCAAGCCGCGTCTCGAAGTGAAGAGCCGCCGCGTCGGTGGTGCCACTTATCAGGTGCCGCTCGAAGTCGCGCCGGACCGCTCGGAATCGCTGGCCATGCGCTGGATTCTCGGATTCGCCCGCAACCGCAAGGGCACCCCGATGCACGTCGCCCTCGCCAACGAACTTAAGGAAGCTGCTTCCGCTCAGGGCAACGCCGTTCGCAAGCGCGACGACGTTCACAAGATGGCTCAGGCCAACCGCGCTTTCGCTCACTTCCGCTGGTAACCCGCCGGCTCAATTTTTCCTCACACTTTTCTCTGCCTCCCAAGAATGTCCACGAATCCGAACAGTCCTAATCGCCAGTATCCGCTGGAGCGCACGCGCAACATCGGGATTTCCGCGCACATTGATGCCGGAAAGACCACGCTGACCGAGCGGATTCTGTTCTACACAGGCATGATTCACCGCATCGGTGAAGTCCATGACGGCGCGGCCACGACCGACTGGATGGAGCAGGAAAAGGAGCGCGGAATCACGATTACCTCCGCAGCCGTGACGGCACGATGGAAGCAGATCCCGACTCCCGGCGTCTTCAAGATGTTCGAAAGTCAGGACATGCGGGTGAATATCATTGATACCCCAGGCCACGTTGACTTCACCGCTGAGGTGGAGCGCTCCCTGCGGGTGTTGGATGGCGTGATTCTCGTCTATTGCGGCGTCGCCGGTGTCCAGCCACAGTCGGAAACAGTGTGGCGTCAGGCGACGAAATACAACGTGCCGCGGATCGCCTTCGTGAATAAGATGGACCGCGTTGGAGCGAATTTCGACCACGTCGTCCGCGACCTCCGCGCTAAACTCGGAGCCAACGCCCATCCGATCCTCATCCCTATCGGTGCCGAAGATCAGCTCAAAGGTATCATTGATGTAATCGGCAAGAAGGCGCACATCTATTTCGACAACGACAAGCTGGGCTCCACTTACGAAGTCGCGGAACTGACGCCGGATCAGAAAGCCACCGCCGATTTGGCTTACGACGAACTCACCGCTGCACTCTGCGATGTAGATGAAGAACTGGGCATGATGTTCCTCGAGGAGAGAGACATCAGTGTGCAGGATGTGAAGAACGCTCTTCGCCGCGCCACGATAGCCAACCTCATCGTCCCCGTCGCCGGCGGTTCTGCCTTCAAGAACAAAGGCGTCCAGGCGCTGCTGGATTCGGTGATCGATTTCCTGCCCAACCCGCTGGATATTCAGCCGCAGCAGGGCATAGACCCAGACGACGAGACAGTTAAGCTTTCCGCCTCGCCCGACGACAACGCTCACCACGTCAGCCTCGCGTTCAAACTTTGGTCCGACAAATTTGTAGGCAAGCTGGTATTCTTTCGCGTGTATTCCGGCAAGATCAGTAAAGGAGACCAAGTTTATAATCCCCGGACCCGTCGGCGGGAACGCGTGGGTCGGCTCATTCAAATCCAGGCGAACCAGCACACAGACATTGATACTTGCTACTCCGGCGACATCGCAGCGATCGTCGGCATCAAGGATGTGCGCACCGGCGACACGCTTTGCCACGAAGACCATGAAATCCTGCTGGAGCCGCCGACCTTCCCGGATCCCGTGATCAGCATGGCCATCGAGCCACGCAGCAAAGCCGATCAGGAGAAAATGGGCAACGCGCTCCAGCGTTTGTCGGACGAAGACCCGACGCTCGTCGTTCGCACGGACGAAGAAACCGGTCAAATTATTCTCGCAGGCATGGGGGAACTTCACCTCGAGATCATCCGCGACCGGATTCTCCGTGAATTCAAAGTCGAGACGGACGCCGGTAAACCACAAATCGCTTACCGCGAAGCCATCACTCTGGCAGCGGGCGGTGAAGGCAAACTGGTCAAGCAGTCCGGTGGCCGCGGACAATACGGTCACGTTGTTCTAAAGGTTGCTCCGAATGAGCGGGGCAAGGGCCACACTCAGGAAAACAAGGTCGTCGGCGGCAATATTCCCAAGGAATACATCAAGCCCTGCATGGACGGCATCAAAGAAGCCCTCCTCAACGGCATCATCGCCGGGTACCCAGTAGTGGACGTGCATGTGGACCTGCTCGACGGTTCCTACCACGAAGTGGACTCCAACGAAAATGCCTTCAAGATGGCGGCGATTTTCGCGATGAAGGATGCTTTCAAGAAAGCCAAGTGCCAACTCCTCGAGCCAATCATGAAGGTGGAATGCACCACTCCCGATGAATACCAGGGGGACATCATGGGCGACATTAACCGCCGCCGTGGCCGTATCGGCCAGATGGAGAGCAAGCAAAACGCATCCATCGTCAATGCCGACGTGCCACTCGCCGAAATGTTCGGTTATTCCACCGCCATCCGCACGCTGTCCTCGGGCCGCGCCAGTTACAGCATGACGCCTAGCCACTTCGAGCCCGTGCCGAACAACATCGTCGAAACCATCGTCGAGCAACGCGGGGGACCCCGCCGCGGCGGTCAGCAGTAATCGCTTCCTCAACTTTCAACTACTCAACTCTCCATGCAAAACCAGCGTATCCGCATTCGCCTCCGCGCCTTCGATTTCCGCTCACTCGACAAGAGTGTGTTTGAGATCGTGGAAACCGCGAAGCGCACCGGCGCCCGTGTCGCGGGTCCGATTCCTCTGCCCACCCGCATCGAAAAATTCTCGGTGAACCGCTCCGTCCATGCGGACAAGAAGAGCGCCGACCAGTTCGAAATGCGGACTCACAAGCGGCTGCTCGACATCGTGGACCCTACGGCCCGCACGGTGGACGAACTTAAGAAACTGAACCTGCCTGCCGGCGTGGACATTCAAATCAAGATATGATGCCCCACGGCACCAATCGTCAACTAAACCATTTACAGGCATAACACTATGAGCCTCGGACTACTCGGAAAAAAATTGGGCATGACCCATGTCTATGACGAAACCGGCAAAGCAACCGCCGTCACCGTCGTGGATGTCAGCGACAATCAAATCATTCAGGTGAAGACCACTGAAAAGGACGGCTACAGTGCCGTGCAAGTGGGCGTCACCAACAAGAAAGCCAGCCGTGTGAACAAGGCGGCGACCGGCCACTTCGCCAAGCATGGCGTGGAGCCGAAGTATCAAACCCGCGAGTTTCGCATCGAAGGCGAAGCTCCCGCCAGCGGCACAGCGCTCAACGCCGATCTGTTTGAAAAGGGCCAGTGGGTTGACGTCATAGGCGTCACCAAGGGCCGCGGTTTCTCCGGCGTAGTGAAGCGCTATCGTTTCAAAGGCCAGAGACAGACCCACGGTTCCATGATGCACCGCCGGACAGGCGCCATCGGTTGCCGCCTCACTCCTGGCCGCGTGTGGAAGAATCAGAAAATGCCAGGCCACATGGGCGTGGACAACCGCACGGTGCAGAACCTCCAAATCGTCGCCAGCCGCCCGGCAGATAATATACTTCTCATCAGCGGAAGCATCCCGGGCGCCAAGGACGGTCTCATCATCATCCGCCCAGCCAAAAAGAAGCCGGCTCCAGCCGCCAAGTAAAAACTTTTCACCCGCTCTACTCCAATGGCAGCACAATTATTCACTCTCGAAGCCGCTAAGGCCGCGAACATTTCCGTTATCGAAAACGGACGTGGGACGCAGGCGGTGCATGACGCCGTCACGGCCATGCGCGCCAACGCCCGCAGCGGTACGGCAAAGACGAAAACCCGCGGCGAAGTCGCAGGTTCCAATAAGAAGCTCTATCGTCAGAAGGGCACCGGAAACGCCCGCGCCGGTGAGAGGCGCTCACCGACCCGCGTCGGCGGCGGCACGGCACACGGCCCGAAGATTCGTGACTACAGCAAGAAGGTTGGCAAGAAGACCAAGAAGCTCGCTTTTTCCAAGGCTCTCTCAGAGCGCATCAAAGCTGGTGATGTCGTCACCGTCCCCTCCTTCGCCGTCGCCGATGGCCGCACGTCCACCTTTGTGAAGCAACTGGCCGCCGTCGCGCCCGATGCAGTGAAAGTCCTCGTCATCTCCGCCGCGTTCGATGAGATGACCTTCCGCGCCGCTCGCAATCACAGCAAGTCACTGCTGATGACTGCAGACGAAGCCAATACCCATCAACTCCTGCTCTACCGTAAGATTGTCATTACTGCCGATGCCATGGAAACCCTTGCCCGGAGGACTGCATAAATGAAAGACGTCTATCAAACCATTCGCACCATCCGCCTCAGTGAGAAAGCTGCACTGGCCACTGAGAACAACAACGAATACGTGTTCGAAGTGGATACCAAAGCCAACAAGCTAGAGATCGCCCACGCCATTCGTGTGATCTTCGGTAAGAAGGTTTCTCAAGTCCGCACCTGTAACTACGACGGCAAGGCTCGTCGCAAGCGCACCGCTTCGGCAGGTTACACTTCCGCATGGAAGAAGGCCGTCGTCCGCCTCGCCCCTGGTGAAAAAATAGACCTCACCTAGTCTCTCCCAACTCATTTCATTGCCGAACTGACATCACGTTATGGCCCTCAAGACCTTTAATCCCATCACCCCGTCGAACCGCTACAAGGAGTGGCCTGATTTTTCAGGACTCTCTAAGGTGAAGCCGGAAAAATCTCTTCTAACCACGAAGAAGAAAACCGGCGGCCGGAATAATACCGGCGTCATCACCTGCCGTCACATCGGCGGTGGTCACAAGTTGAAGATCCGTATTGTGGACTTCCGCCGTGTGAAGCGCGACCAGCCGGCTAAAGTCGTTTCCTTGGAATATGATCCCAACCGCAGTGCCCGCATCGCTCTCCTGGAGTATGCGGACGGCACCAAGGCCTACATCATTGCCCCTGTCGGTCTCGCCGTTGGTGCGAGCGTAATCGCCGGCGAGAAAGTCGCGGCGGCGGTTGGCAACGCTCTCCCGCTCTCCTCCATCCCTCTGGGAACAGCTATTCACAACGTGGAACTCAAGCCTGGAGGCGGTGCCCGCGTTGCTCGCAGTGCCGGTCAGTCAGCAATGCTGAACAACCGGGAAGGGGATTACGCTCTCATCAAGATGCCGAGCGGTGAAATCCGCAAGATTCACGTGAACTGCTACGCTACGGTCGGTGTCGTCGGCAATTCCGAGCACATGAACGTCGTGTCCGGCAAAGCTGGGCGCACCCGCTGGCGCGGCATTCGCCCTACGGTTCGCGGCATGACCATGAATCCGGTTGACCACCCGAACGGTGGTGGCGAAGGCCGCTCCAAGTCCGGTGGTGGCCGTCAGCACCTCCTCAGCCCGTGGGGCCACGCGAAGGGACAGAAAACCCGCAAGAAGTATCACCAGACGGACCGCTTTATCATCCAGCGCCGTAACGCCAAAAAGGCCAGCTAATCTCTTACTTAAACAGACTTACCTAATGGCCGCTCACTCAAAAAAGGACCTTTCGTCAATCAGAAGCTCCTTACGAAAATTGACAAGCTTAACGAAGCAGGAACCAAACGTCCAATCAAGACGTGGGCCCGTGCTTCAATGGTCACCCCTGACTTCGTTGGACACAACTTTCTCGTCCACAACGGCAAGGATTTCATCAACGTCTATGTAACCGAGAACATGGTCGGCCATAAACTAGGTGAGTTCTCCCCGACCCGGACCTTCAAAGGACACGGTGCCCACACGGCCAAGGTCTCCAAGTAAACTTTAGTCACTGCCGACACTTTCTTCATGCTTTTCCGCACCACCAGTTTTCGCCTTCTTGGCCTCGCCGCTACCGCGGTGATCGGCAGTAGCGTGATTATGGCTCAGGAAGCACCGTCGGAAGTGCCCGCCCTGCCCTTGGAGGTTCCTGCGAAATCCCAAGCACCGGCCACAGCGGAACAACGACTGGTTTCGGTGGGAGAAGCCTTGGCCGCTGCGAATGCGGAACTAGAGACTTTGCGCGATCAACATGCCCAGTTGAAGCTCCAGATGGAGGCTCTTGGAATCGCGGCAGTGAAGGGGGATGAGCGTTCGCTGCAGCAGCGACTGCTGAAGGTCGCAGCAGAGTTTAGCGTATCCGACAAGGCCCGCGCTGAATCCAATGAGCGTTCGAACCGTCTCGCCGAAGCCGCCGCCGCCTACATGGCCAAGTCAGGTGACCCAGCACTCAAAGCGGCATTGGAAGATGCGATCAAGGGGGCGACCGTTGCCACCAGGGTCGCAGCCACGGAAGCCGTAAGTCTGGATGCCGCCCGCATCGTGTCATTCAAAGATGACCTTGGCCTTGCGGTTGTTAATGCAGGAAAAGATTCCGGCCTGCGCATGGGAGCACCAGTGCACATCATGCGCGGCGACAAGTCCATCGCCAACGGCCTCATCATTGACGTCCGCGATCGCATCGCAGGCATTCTTCTCACTGGCACCACATCCGCCGCCGTTCGCGTCGGAGATTCCGTGATGCCGGAACTGACTCAGAATACTCCTAAATAATAAATTCCCCGCAAGTTATGGAAGTCAAAGCACTCACCAAATACGCCCGCATTTCGCCGCTCAAGGCGCGTCAGGTTGGAATGGAAATTCAGGGTTTGCCGGTCTCGGCTGCGCTGAACATCCTCAATTTCACGCCCAAGAAGGCCGCGCTCCTCTTTAGCAAGACGCTGAAGTCAGCCGTGGCCAACGCCGAACACAATTTTGACCTAAGTGTCGAGAACCTCGTCGTCAAAGTCGCCGTCGCCAACACTGGCCCCGTCCAGAAGCGCATCAAACCCATGGCCCGCGGCTCGGCCGCGCCAATCCGTAAACCAACTAGTCACATTCTTGTGATCGTCTCCGACGAAAAGGGGTCCAAGTAATCAGCAACTATTTTCAACTTTCCTTATGGGACAAAAAGTAAATCCAATCGGTTTTCGCCTCGCCGTTAATAAAGACTGGCGCTCAAAGTGGTTCGCCAACAAGCAGGAGTTCCCCGGCTTTCTCCACAGTGACATCAAGATTCGTGAGTACCTGAAGTCCAAGCTCCAATTCGCAGCGGTCGCCAAGATCGTGATCGAGCGTGCTTGGAACAGCGTCCGCGTTACTCTCTTCACCGCCCGTCCCGGCCTAGTCATCGGGCGCAAAGGTTCTGAAATCGAAGTCATGAACGCCGCAATCAGTGAAATGTCCGGCGGAAAACAAGTGAAGATTGATATCCTTGAGATCAAATCTCCTGAACTCGATGCTCAGCTCATTGGCGAAAACGTAGCCGTACAGTTGGAGCGCCGAATTTCCTTCCGCCGCGCTATGAAGCGCGCTGTGCAGACCGCGATGGAATTTGGAGCCCTCGGCATACGGATTCGCGTCGCCGGCCGCCTCGGCGGTGCTGACATCGCCCGAGCTGAATGGTATCGTGAGGGCAAAGTGCCTTTGCAAACACTGCGTACACCGTTGGACTATGGCTTCACAGAAGCGCACACTGTTTATGGCCGCATCGGCATCAAGGTGTGGGTCAATCGCGTGATCAATGCCGAGGGTGAGGTTGTTGCAAATCAAGGTGGCGAGCGCCGCGCTAGGCCACCTCGCAAAGACGGCGACCGACGTGGACCTGGTGGACCTGGTGGTGGCAACCGTGGTCGCGGTCCTGGCGGTCCCGGTGGGACTGGCGGTCCCGGTGGTGGCCGTGGACGTGGTCCCGGTGGTCCCCGCCGTGATGACGCGCCAGCTGCAGCACCTGCCTCGGCAACTCCAGCCGCTTAGTAACCTCCTTTATAATTCAAACTTTTAGCACAGCACCAAACTTATGGCGATGCTTCCCAGTCGAGTAAAATACCGCAAGTCCCACCGTGGCAGCCGTTCTGGCAACGCCCAGACAGGGACAACCGTGGCCTTTGGAGAGTTCGGTCTCCAGACCTTGGAGCGCGGATGGATCAAGAATAACCAGATCGAGGCCTGTCGAGTTGCGGTCACCCGCAACCTGAAGCGCAAAGGCAAGGTTTTCATTCGAATCTTCCCGCACAAGCCCGTCACAGCCCGGCCGCCGGAGACACGGATGGGTAAAGGTAAAGGTGCCCCGGAATTCTGGGTAGCTGTCGTCCGACCCGGCAACATGTTGTTTGAAGTGGCCGGTGTTCCCGAGTCGCTTGCCAAGGAATCGTTCCGCCTCGCCGCGGCCAAGCTCGGCATCAAGTGCCGCTTTGTCCGCCGCGCCCTCCACGCCTAACCTATCACCTCCGATACTCCCATGAAGATCAAAGAAATTCGCGAAAAGTCGGTGGAAGATCTCGCTGACGCCCGCCGCAGCATGAAGCAGGAGACGTTCAATCTCCGCATTCAGCAAAAGAGCGGCCAGCTTGAGAACCCGGCCCGCATCAAAGTGCTGCGCCGTTCCATCGCCCGCATCGAAACCGTTCTCACCGAATTGTCCCGCAAGAAGGCGGTGGCTGCGAAGTAAACCCAGTTGACCCTTTCCCATGTCTGAAAACGCCTCCACTCCACCCGCCGCCGGCGATGCCGACCGCGCACGCCGTAAGTCCCGCGTCGGCGTCGTTGTCTCCGACAAGATGGATAAAACCATTGTCGTGAGCGTCGTCCGCCGCGTGCCGCACCCCAAGTTCGGCAAGATTATCAAGAAAACCACCAAGCTCTACGCCGCCGACGACAAAGGTGAGGCCAAGACTGGTGACCGCGTCAAAGTCGTCGAATGCCGCCCTCTCAGTAAGCTGAAGCGCTGGCGCCTCGTCGAAGTTCTCAAGCACTAACCCAAAGCCAAACCCCAGCCTACTCAAGTCCTATGATTCAAATGGAAACCAAGCTGCAGGTGGCGGACAACACGGGAGCCCGTGTTGCCAAGATGATCGGCGTACTCGGCAAGCGCTCACGCGTGGCCAGGATCGGCGATATCATCACGGCACACATCCGTGAAGCCACGCCCACCGGAGCAGTCAAGAAAGGCGAAGTCGTCAAAGCCGTCGTCGTTCGTACCTCCTTCCCTATTCGCCGTGATGACGGCAGCGTGGTCCGCTTCGACAGCAATGCCATCGTCGTCATTGATAAAGATCAAAACCCGAAAGGGACCCGTATCTTTGGTCCCGTCGCCCGTGAACTGCGCGACAAGAACTTCATGAAAATTATTTCCCTCGCACCTGAAGTGCTCTAACTCATGGCCGCATCCGCACACGTCAAAAAAGGCGATACCGTGACCGTAATTTCCGGCCACGAGTCCATCAAAGGCAAGTCAGGCAAAGTCCTTCAGGTTTTTCCAAGGAAGAGCCGGGTTCTCATTGAGGGGCTTAATATGATCAAGAAGCACCAGAAAGCTTCACAAACCAACCAACAGGGCGGTATTGTGGAGCGCGAAGGCAGCATTCACATCTCCAAGGTCAAGCTCAGCGCCGACTCCGTTAAGGAGAAGAAGCCTGTAGCTAAGGCCAAAACGGCGAAAGCCAAAAAGAAGTAATCCCTGACCCCAAACTCCGGTTATGGAACCAGCTCTCAAAACATACTATTTAGATAAAGTAATTCCGGCTCTCAAGGCGAAGCTGGGTGTGACGAACATCCATCAGATCCCCAAGGTCGAGAAAGTCGTCATCAACTGCTCCTTCGGCAAGGCTGCCGATCGCAAGCAGGCTGTGGAAGACGCCACTAACGACCTTCGTACCATCACTGGTCAGAAGCCCATCGTGACCAAGTCCCGCATCGCCATTTCCAACTTCAAGCTGCGCGAGGGTGAACCCGTCGGCGTGAAGGTGACGCTGCGCGGCCGCATGATGTGGGAATTTCTGGAGCGCCTCATCAAGATGGCCCTGCCCGTCGTTCGTGACTTCCGCGGCGTCAGCCCCCGCGCCTTCGACGGCAAAGGAAACTACACCCTCGGCATCACCGATCAGTCCATCTTTCCCGAGATCGAAATTGACAAGGTGAAGCGCCAACTCGGCTACGATATCTGCATCGTCACCACCGCCAACAACGATGACCAGGGCCGCGATCTGCTTCGTGCGCTGGGCATGCCGTTTCGTGAACAAAAAACCGCCGCCGCCAAAGAAGGTGCGCAGGCAGCCGCATAAACCCCGGACAATAACTCTCTGACTTTTTACGACAATGGCCGTAATGACTGATCCCATCTCTGACTTCCTCACCCGCTGGAAAAATGCCAGCCGGGCCCGCAAAGAGGATTTCTCCGCACCCTTCTCCCGCATCAAGGCGGAAGT
>JANOZA010000753.1:0-11267 GCA_031429155.1 Verrucomicrobiota bacterium
GGCCATCCGGGCCGCAAGAGCGATGGTCCGCCCGGAGCCCAGGCACTCTGGCAGGGCCTCACGCGCCTGCGCGACTTCGCGCTGGCCTGGCACGCCGCCCACGGAGTCTGAAGCCCGGTCATCCGCGGCTTGAGGATACGCTTTGAGTGACCGGAACACCGGCACCGGCAGCGCAGAGCCCGCATCAGTGGAGGATGGGCATGAGAGAATAGCAAATAACTGATATTACGATACTTCCGTATAGGGCTCAGGGCTAAAGCCACCGGTCTAATGTATGCCGGGCCTCCGGCCCTCCATGCGAGACCGCCGGCCCTTCATGCGTGACCACCGGTTTTGACGCCGGGGCCGCCGGTTTTGGCGGGGCGGCATTGGCGGTGGAATGCGGGAAAGGGTGCCTTTAGAGAAAGGTTATGTCATTTGCCTCTCTCGGTCTATCTGCGGAACTTATCCGCGCTGTCAGTCATCACACGGAGCCCACGCCGGTGCAGTTGTCCGCCATTCCGGTGGTGCTGGCCGGGGGCGATGTGATGGCGACGGCGCGCACGGGATCGGGGAAGACGATGGCGTTTGTCCTGCCGCTGCTCCAGCGCTGGCAGGCCACGGAAAAGGAGACGCCGCGGCGCGTCCATACGTTGATCCTCGTGCCGACGCGTGAACTGGCGGCGCAGGTGACAAAGGCGGTGCTGCACTGTGCGGCGTATCTGCCGGAACGGATGAAGGTGGTGAGCGCTTACGGCGGGGTGTCCATCAACCCGCAAATGATGGCGCTGCGCGGGGGGGCGGATGTGGTGATCGCGACGCCGGGGCGGCTTCTTGATTTGGTGGAGCACCGGGCGCTGCAACTTAATGAGGTGGCTGCGCTGGTGCTGGATGAGGCGGACCGGATGCTGGATGCGGGATTTGCCGAGGAGCTGGGGCGGGTGCTGAAGCTGTTGCCAGGGAAGCGGCAAAATGTGTTGTTCTCGGCGACGATGCCGGCGGCAGTGCAGACCCTGGCTTCCAAACTACTGCGCAAGCCGGCAGTGATAGTGGTGGAGTCGCCTGCTGAGGAGGAGCCGCTGATCGTACAGCGTGCCATAGAGGTGGACACGGCCAGGCGGACGCCGCTGCTGCGGCACTTGATCAAGTCTGAGGAGTGGCCGCGGACGCTGGTGTTTGTGGCGCGTCAGTACACGGCGGAGCATGTGGCGGATAAGTTGCGGCAGAACGGGATCAGCGCGCTGGCGTTCCACGGCGAGATGACTCAGGGGGCGCGGACGCAGGCGCTGGCGGACTTTAAGAACTCGCTGATCCGCGTGCTGGTGGCCACGGACCTGGCGGCGCGGGGTCTGGACATCGTGCAGTTGCCGGTGGTGCTGAACTACGACCTGCCGCGGTCGGCTACGGACTACACGCACCGGATAGGGCGCACCGGGCGCGCGGGCGAAAGCGGACTGGCTGTTAGTTTCATCACTGCGGAGTCGCACGCGCACTTTCTGCTCATCGAAAAGCGGCATAAGCTGTCCATAACGCGGGAGCAGGTGGCGGGCTTTGAACCTGAGAACACGACTCTGCCGCCTGCGTCAGGCACAGGGGGCGTGAAGGGGCTCCGCAAAAGCAAAAAGGATAAGCTGCGGGAGGCCGCGGCCCGGAATCCAGGCGGCCCGACGGGCGGTGGCCGAAGCAAGTGAGCGCGGGGGAATGACCGGCGGGAGCCTGGCGCGATCACGGACGGAAATTCGGGTGGCCAGTCGGCTGGCCCCTGCTACTCAGGCGCCTCTATGAATACCCACCCCATCCTCTCTGCCGCCCTCGCCCTTTCCACCGCCACTGCTTTCGCCGGCGATGTGAAGTGGAAGACCATTCAGCTAACCAATGAGTTCCACGCCGAGGGCGCGGCCTGCGGGGACTTCAATAAGGACGGGAAAAAGGACGTGGCTTACGGGCCATACTGGTGGGAGGGGCCGGACTTCCAGAAAAAGCACACCATCTATGATGGCAAGCCGTTCGACCCCCGGGGCTACTCGAAGAATTTCTTCGCCTACTCGCCTGATCTGAACAAGGACGGCTGGGCGGATGTGCTGGTGCTGGGCTTTCCCGGCGATGAGAGTTACTGGTTCGCGAATCCGCAGGGCAAGGAAGGGAACTGGGCGCGGCATTCCATCTTCAAAGTAACGGATAACGAGTCGCCGCACTGGGCGGATGTGACGGGCGACGGGAAGCCTGAGATCGTATGCAGCACCGGTGGGGCATTCGGCTATGCTGCGCCCGGTGAGGACCCGACAAAGGAGTGGGCGTTTACGGCTATCACGCCTAATGTGGGCCTTGGGAAATTCACGCACGGTCTCGGGATCGGTGATGTGAACGGGGACAAGAAGCTGGACATTCTGGAGAAGGGCGGCTGGTGGGAGCAACCCGCTGATGTGCGCACTCAGCCGATGTGGACGAAGCATGCGTTCGAGTTTGCCGGCCCTGGCGGCGCGCAGATGTTCACCCAGGACTATGATGGCGACGGAGATCTGGATGTTCTCACGACCCTCGCGGCTCACGGCTATGGTCTCGCATGGTATGAGCAGAAGGACGGGACTTTTGTGAAGCATGACATCATGCCCGCAGACGCCAAAGACGGCCCTCGCTATAGTGAACTGCACGCCGTGGACGTTGCGGACTTCAACGGCGACGGCATCCTGGACTTCGTGACCGGCAAGCGCTGGTGGTCACACGCTCCCCGGGCCGACGGCACCGGCGGCGAGCCCGGCACGAACGATCCCGCGGTTCTCTACTGGTATGAAGTGAAGCCCGGCAAGGCGAGCGGCAAGGCAGAGTTCATTCCTCACCTCATTCACAGCGAAAGCGGCGTGGGCACTCAGGTAACTGCCGTGGATGTGGACGGAAATGGCGTGCCGGATGTGGTGGTGGGGAATAAGAAGGGGGCGTTTGTGAGTTTGGGGAGCAGGTGAGAGACGGAAGCAGGAAGAGGGAGAACATCGAACACTGAACATCGGAACACTGAACATCGAACGGCCTGCCTGCTGACGTGAGATGAATGGTGAGAACTACGATTTGGAGGAGAGGTTGCTGGATTACTCCGTCGGCATCATTCGACTGGTGGAAATGTTTCCCGCCACGCGGGCCGGGAAGCACGTGGCGGGCCAACTGTTGCGCTCCGGCACAGCGCCGCTGCCGAATCACGGTGAAGCGCAGGCGGCGGAGTCACCTGATGATTTCGTTCACAAACTCAAGCTCTGCCTGAAGGAACTGCGGGAGACCTGGCGCTGGCTGCGGCTGGCGGAAAAGGTGCCGCTGGCTCCACAGCCGGCACTGAAGCCCCTGCTCAAGGAAACCGATGAACTCATTCGCATCTTCGTCGCCAGCATCAAGACTTCCCGGGCCCGCACAAAATCCTAAAAGCGCCGCACGATGCCGAACCGGGCCGTTCGATGTTCGATGTTGAGTGTTCAATGTTCGATGTTTTCCCCTCTCATGCCTCCCCGACTTCTCACCTTCCTCATGTGCTTTACCTCTCTCACCGCCGGGGATTCCGACTCCCATTTCGCGGCTCTGGCGTTGAAGGGAATCAGTAAAGAATTCCCTCACAAGCTGGACCACATCATCAAGGATGTCGCCAATGTGAAGGGGCCGCGGGAGTTGCATCCGGCGTTTTACGGGTGCTTTGACTGGCATTCATCCGTTCATGGGCACTGGATGCTGGTGCGGTTGCTCAAGGAGCATCCTGCCATGCCGGAGGCGGCGGTAATCCGGGCGGCGCTGCGGGCGAATTTGACGAAGGAGAATCTCGCGGCGGAAACGGCTTACGTGAAGGAGCCGGGGCGCGGGAGTTTTGAGCGGACGTACGGCTGGACGTGGCTGCTGAAGCTGGCGGAGGAACTGCATGGCTGGGAGGATGCGGACGGGCGCGCGTGGTCTGCCGCCATGGCGCCGCTGGCGGAGGCATTTGAGGAGAAGTATTTGCAGTTCCTGCCAAAGCAGACCTATCCGATCCGGACCGGGGTGCATCCGAACACGGCATTCGGGATGGCGTTCGCGCTCGACTACGCCCGGACGGCGAAACGCGGGGAGTTGGAGAAGGTTATCGTGGCCAGGGCGCGGGATTACTTTGGAAAGGACGCGAACTACCCGGCCTCGTGGGAGCCTGGAGGCGAGGATTTCCTCTCACCGGCATTGATGGAGGCCGACCTGATGCGCCGGGTGCTGCCAGCGGGGGAGTTCCGCGACTGGTTGCGCCTCTTTCTGCCGGAGATGCCCGCCGCGCTGCTGACTCCGGCCATCGTGGCCGACCGCACGGATCCCAAGATCGTGCATCTGGACGGGCTGAACCTCTCCCGGGCGGCGTGCCTGTGGAGCATCGCGAAGGCATTGCCCGCAGATGACCCGCTGCGCCTGACACTCGCCGCGGCGGCAGAGAAGCATGCGACTGCCTCCCTGCCCCACGTGGCCAGCGGCGACTACGCCGGCGAACACTGGCTGGCGAGTTTCGCGGTCTGGATGCAGTCGGCGAAATAATGGCGGGCGCGGGCACGGCACCGTGCCGGACGGGATCACTCAGCGGCGACGCTGAGGCGGATCATGTCGAGGTTATTGAGCAACGTCCCGTTCTGAGTGCGGAAGCTGTGCCATTCCCAGTCGGAGCCCAGCGTGGGGAGAGTGAGGGTGGCCTGGAGGGCGGCCGAGTCGGCGGGGTTGAGTTCCGTGACGACGATGGTGGTCCAGTTGGCCAAGTCCTTACTGGCTTCGACGGTATAGACGACTTTGTCTTTGGTGGCTTTTTGAGTGGAACCAGCAGCGGCGAAAACGGCGGACTTCCGCACGGCGACGGTGAGCGTGAGCACGTTGTCGCCGCCGAGGGGGTGGAGTTTGCCGAAGGCCCGCGCGCCGGAACCGCCGGTGGTGGGGTTGGAGTTGGTGGCGAATTCGAGGAGGTTGGATGAACCGTCCTTGTCGTCGTCACCGGCTTTGCCTTCCGTGAGGCCGAATCCAGAGGCCCAGGCGTCGAAGGGATCGTCAAGGATGACGCTAATGGTGCCGCCGCTGGTGAACATCGTGGTATCCCAAACGAGCCCGGCGGTGAGGACGGCTGCCGAGAAGTCAAAGGTCGGCGTGCCGCTAATCGTGCCATCAGCAATATCGAAGGTGTTGCCGGCGACGGGAACGTAGCCTGACAGGGTGACTTTGATGGAGCCGTTGGCGGTCAGTGCGCCGGTGACATTCACTTTGTCATTGGTGGCAGCGGCGGTGATTTCCACGTCATAACGGGAGCCGGCCTGGAGATCGAGCGAACCGAAGGCGAGCGCACCGACACTGAGTCCCGGCGAGACAACGCTGCCGCTGGCGGCGGTGACCGCACCGAGGCTGCCGTTGCCGGCGAGCGTGCCGCTGCTGGCGACGGTGCCGGTACCGGTGACGCTGCCGTTCACCACGAGCGTGCCAGCGGTGACAGTGGTGCCGCCGCTGTAGTTGTTGGTGCCGCTGAGAGTGGTGATGCCTGTGCCGATTTTCTCCACACCGGCGTCGCCCGTTAGGTTGACTTCAATGGTGGTGGTGCCGAGGCCGTTGCTGACACCATCCAGGACGGTCTTGCTGTTGGGCTGGAGTGTGAGCTTGCCGCCGCCGGTGGTGTTCACGGTGTTTCCAGCGCCAGTGACGCTGCCGGTGATGACGAAGGAGCTGGAGGCGCTGCTGGTGTCGAGCGTGCCGCCGCCGGCGCCGACTGAAATCGGGGCGTCAAGCATGACGGCAGTGCCGGAAGCCGCAGCGTTGTCCACGGTGCCGCCATTGAGGGTGAAGCGGGAGGACGATGGATGCCGGGCGATGATGCCCCACTGGCTGGTGAGGTTGAGCGTGCCGCCGTTGTGGTTATACTGGTCTTCGCCGGGAGTGGCATTGGCCGTGGCCGCACCGCGGGCGTCGAGGAGGACGAAGTGGGCGTTGACGATGGCGCTGCCGGATTGGTTGAAGCTGCCGGTGCCGTCCACGCCGACACAGACGCCGCCGGACACTTCGGGATTCCCTGGGATGGAGGGGGTGGTGCCAGGTGCGGGGCCGAGGAGGTCGAGGGTGCCGCCGGTGAGTTCGTAGTTGGAGGTCTCGGTGCCAAAGTGGCCGAGGCGGAAGCGGGCGGCGGCGCCGACGGTGCCGACGGTGAAGGTGCCGCCGCTGTGGTTCACGGTGGTGTTGGCGCCCACGGCGTTGCCGATGCCGACATCCGGTCCGGCAGCGGTGAGGGATGAGCCGGTGTTGATGTTGAGGACGGAGCCGGTGGCCAGGGCGGCCGCGCCGACGATGAGGTTGGCGACGTTCACATTGGCACCGCTATTTAAATGGAGGGTGCCGGGGCGGGAGGAGCCGACGTGCATGACGGCGGCGGTGACGGGTCCATCAAAGGTGGTGATGGAAGCATCGCGGGCGACGGCCAGGCGGAGGTTGCCGCCGGCACCGGCGACGGGAGTGCCCAGGATGATGGAGACGCCGTTTTGCGCAAAGCCGGTGCCGAGGGTGTCGAAGTCTATGAAGGTTCTGGCGAGGTTGGTGCCGCCACCGGTTATAGTGTTGCCCGCGCCAAGCGTGTAGCCGTCGGAACGGTCGAAGCCGAGCACGCCATTGGCGCCGTCGCCGTTGAGAGTGACCGCGCCGGTCCCGAGGCTGCCGGTGGTGCCGCCGTTGCCGATGTTCAGTCGCATGGAGGGCGGCCCTGCCGTCTGGGTGTTGCCGCCGCCGATGGTGGTGGCGGTGTAGCTGTTGGCGCCGGTGAAGATCACCGTGTAAGGATTGTTGTAGTTGGAGACGTTCACTTCGAGCGGACCTCCAGTGATGTTGCCGCCGACAGTGCCGGTGCCGTTGTGGGCACCAATGCGCGCGCCTCCCACAGCCACGGTGACGTTGCCATTCCAAGTGACGCCTTCTATACGGAGCGCGCCGATATTGGCGCTGGCATCCACAAAGCCGGTGCCGGCGATGGCGATGTTGTTGGTGTAGGTGCCGGCCGCGGCCAGAACCTGGGCCCCGCTGCGCACATCAATGGAGCCGGCGCCGTAAGCCGCTGGTGTGGCCGCGTTGATCCGATAGGTGCCGGTAACCGGGGCCGGGAGCACCCATGTGCCCGTGAAGCCGGGGTTGACGCTGGTAATGGTGAGGCTGTGCGCGACCGTGCCGCCGGCGGCGGAGTGCGGGTTCAATTCAACATTGCCCGTCCCGGTGACGACGCGGTCGAAGGCGAAGGCGGCGTCATTGCGGCTGTAGCGTAGAGTCCCGGGAGCGAGCACGTCCACAGTGGCAGGGACGATATTGCCGGTGTCGCGGTCCACTTCGAGCACGCCGTCGGAAACGGTATGCGTGCCGATGCTGGTGCTGACGGCGGTGAGGATCGTGGTGCCGGCTCCGGTCTTGGTGACCGAGCCCGCGCCCGAGATGACGCCGGGCACGGTAACGGAAGCGCCAGTGCCGTGATTGAAGACGAGCGCGCCGCTGGGGTTGGCGAGGGGACCGTTGAGGACACCAGTGGCACCACCATTACCAAGCTGCAATGTGCCGGCAGTAATCGTGGCCGGCTGGGTGGAGGGATTGTCGTAGGCGATGATCGCGGTGCCGGAATTCTGTTTGATGATCGGCGTGGCAATGTTGGAACCGGCGGTGCCGGTGAGGGTGTAGGAGAACGCGGCATTGTCGAAAGTTACACTTCCCGGCATCAAGGTGCCGGAGACGGCGAGGGTCTGATTCGCGCCGGGCAGGTCATCGAGCGTGAGGGCATCGCCATTCATAGCTGACTGCGTGGTCGGCGTGGTGTCCTGCCAGCTAGCGGTGGTGCCCACGTCCCAGATGGCACCACCGGCGGCGTTCCACTTCAGCGGAACGCTCGTGTAGGTCAGGTCCACTCCCGGAGTGGGCAGGGCATTGAACACGACCGATGGAGCACGCAGCCCCAGCCCGGCGGTTGTGAAGCCGGCGATACCGCTCCCGCCGGGAGTCGCGGGCACATTGATGAGCCTGGAGGTGCCGGTAGGCGAAAATCCGCTGCTCGTGCTCACTGGGACCGTTCCGTTCACTGTCAGCGTCCCGCCGACAGTCAGGGCACCGGCACTGGCACCGTCCACCGCCAGGGTTGTCAATCCGGTGAGAGCACCCAGCGTGACATTTCCGCCGAAAGAGCCCTCTCCGCCCAGGGAAACATTACCGGCCGTCGTCAGGACCGCCGTGGCATCTCCCAAAGCAGTGGCTCCGGTGAGATTGAACGTGCCAGCGTTGACCGTAAGGGAGCCGCTCATCAACGGAGCGGCCACGCTGCTGCTGTTCAGCGTGAAGGTGCCCAATCCATTCTTCACCAGGGAAGTATTGCCGGCGACAGTGCCGGTGTAGGTATCCGTGCCGCTGGTGGTGAAGGTCAATGTGCTCGGGGCTGCGCCGGTGTTCTTGATACTTGAGGTCGTGGAGGTAGCGGTGGCGTCCGTCCTGAATCCGACCACCGACTGATTAAATCCCTGGAGGTCGAGCGTTGCCGTCGAATTGGCCCCAGACTGCCCCATGATGAGATCCCCTGCCGTATCGAGTGCGTCAGTAGCTCCGATCGTGATACCGCCAAACGCGATCACGGTATTCAGCCAGTTGTTCCCCGTGCTGTTGACCGTCCAAGTGCCTGCATCCGTCTTGGCGAAAACCGTATTCGGCATGTTTAAGACCGCACTGGAAGAAAGGACGCCATTGGAGGAGCCGCGTAAGAACAGGATGCCGGGATAGGTGGCACCCGTGCCGGTCACCGTGCCATTGATGGTCATAGTGTTGCTCGCCACGTTGTTGTTAATCTGTGCGAGGCTGCCGCCGGCCTCCGCGCTGCTCAGGACGATCGGCCCGTCCCATGAATTGCTGCCTGCCTGATTCAGCAGAGTGGCCCGGTAATTTTGCGCGAGGAGCCCCGTCCTTAGAGTGAGCGTTTTGCCCGAGCCGAAGCTCGCACTACCGGCGAGATCAAGCTGCGCCCCGAGCTGGCCGGCGGTGAAAGTGCCCACAGGGATATTGCTGCCGTCCACCAGAATGGATGTTCCGGTTCCCTGGGAGGCGGCCCCGTTGAGCCGCACGGTGCCGCGGTTGACCGTCAGATTCCCGGACCAGCCGGCGTTGTTGCCTGAGAGCTGGATCACGCCCTGTCCGGCAGTGGTGGTGCCCCCCACCTTAGTGATATCAAAAGCGCCGGAGACCGGACCACTCAAAGTCCCCGTGTTATTGGCGAAGTTTCCAAGAATTGTATTCTGCAATAAGGTCACGGAGCCGCTCACGGTGGCATTCTCGAGACGGACTGCGCCGAGGTTCCCCACGTTTTCCACCCAGCCGGTGCTGTTGAGCACGAGATTATTCACGTGGGTGCCCGCGCTGGGATACAATTGCCCGGCACCGGTCATGGTAACGGTGTTGGTCGCCGCTGTGCCCAGCACTCCGGCAAAATTGATGTTCACCCGCACGTCATCAATCGTCGTGGTGGTTCCCGCGTTGAACCCGGCTGCGACCGTGGTCACGGAAAACTGCCCCTCAACTGTCGCTGGTGGACGGACGACGCCATTGGTGTCGTTGTTAAAGGTAATGGCCCGCGCCACGCCGCCGTCTTTCAGGCCGCCGGACAGCACGTGCGCATTGGCCGTTTGGGAACGCACCGCTGTATTGGCATCGAACTGGAGCGGCGCGGAAATGGTATGCACCGGGCCGTTGATGATGTCGAATGACGGACTGGTGCCGCCGAAGATGAGCGTATTAGTAGCCGGCGTGCCGGGAGCGATGGTGAAAGAGTGGGAGGCATTAGAGTCGCCAAGATTCAGGTCATTCACCGTGATGTTCGCCGCGGCTGCGGAGAGGCTGATGATACGGGCCGCATTGATGTCGTTGTTGATGGTGGCGACATCCGTCGTGCTGTTGGGAAAGGTGGTGTTCGGGTTCCAGTTGGCAGGGGCATTCCAGTTGCCACCGGCATTTACGTTCCACGCTGCACTGCCGGCGCGGGACTGTTGCGGCCATGCGGCGAGCAGCGGCGCGACGAGCGGGGCGAGATGGAAGGGGATAAAGCGGATGAGAGGAGTGCGTTTCATGGGTGTGGATTGGTGGTGGATTGGAAATAGATTAGTGGTCACGGATCGAAATTAATCAGCGAGATGACCGGAATTAGTCCGGCGTTTTAGGAAAACCGTGCGGCTATGGCAAAGAAAAATCGGTATAAATTTCAGCGGACCACCACACCAGCGCGGCTTTTGGAGGAAAAAGATGCCGGGTTTTCCGCCTTTGCGCCCATTGCCCAGGGGAGGAATGGCGAGTTAAGTCAATCCCATGAACTGTAACGACCACCTCCTCTTTTCCCTCCCGGAAGCCGCCCGCCACGCCGTCTCACGCAGGACGTTTCTGCAAAAAGCTGCCGGCGGCATCGGACTCGCAGCGCTCGGCAGCTTGATGGGCGGAAAATCCCAGGCCGCCGGCGGACTGCCGGGCCTGCCGCACTTCCCGGCGAAGGCGAAGCGTATTATATACCTCTTCCAAAGCGGCGCGCCGTCGCAGATGGACCTCTTCGATCCGAAACCGCAGATGGCTGCGCGCCGCGGCGAGGATTTGCCGGCTTCCATCCGCAAGGGCCAGCGACTCACCACGATGACGAGCGGTCAGAGCAAGTTCCCTGTCGCGCCGAGCATTTTCAAATTCGCCCAGCACGGCCAGAGTGGCGCGTGGTTCAGCGAACTCATGCCGCACATGTCAAAGCTGGCGGACGAGTGGGCCGTCATCCGCTCCATGCACACCGAGGCGATCAATCACGACCCCGCGATCACTTTCTGCCAGACGGGCTCGCAACTCGCCGGACGGCCCAGCATCGGATCGTGGCTCGGCTACGGACTCGGCAGCGACAATGCGGACCTCCCGGCCTACGTCGTTCTCACTTCGTTTGGCAGTGGTCGTCCGGACGACCAGCCGCTCTACGACCGCCTGTGGAGCGCAGGCTTTCTGCCATCGAAGCACCAGGGTGTGAAGTTTCGGAACAAAGGCGACGCGGTGCTCTACCTAAGCAATCCCGCCGGCATGGATGCCGCCCTGCGTCGCGAGACTTTGGATGAAATCTCTGCCCTGAACCAGAAACGCTTCGACACGCTCGGCGACCCGGAAATCCAGACTCGCATCGCGCAGTATGAGATGGCCTTTCGCATGCAGACCAGCGTGCCGGAACTCCTCGACACCAGCAAGGAATCCCCCGCGACCATCGAAAGCTACGGCCCCGATGTGAGGCGCCCCGGCAGTTACGCCGCCAACTG
>JANOZA010000754.1:0-7160 GCA_031429155.1 Verrucomicrobiota bacterium
GGCGTTTCTTTGCTACGGTTTCAGCGCCGCGACAATGGCCAGCACATTCGCTCTGAAGGAGGCCTCGAACCCCGCGAGCGCTCCGACCCCGTTACCGTCCGCGATGAGTTCGCCCGCGACTTTCACCCCGGTCTCGGCGGCAAGCTGGGTTAGATATTTCGAGTTCACTCCCTGTTCCGGGAACAGGGCCACGATTTTCTGATCACGCACCACCTTTATAGCGGCGGCGAGTTCCTGCGGGGTGGCATTGGTGTTGTGATTCAGTCCCTGCACGGCCACGAGTTTGAAGCCGAACTCTTTGGCAAAATAACTCAGGGAGAGGTGTGCCGTGGCCAGCTTGCGGCGACCGGACGGAATGGCACTGATCTCCTTTTTCGCCCACTTGTTCAGCTCAGTCAGACGCGCATCCCAGGCGGCGGCGTTGGCTTTGTAGGCGTCCTTGTTTGCCGGATCAGCCACCGCAAAGGCTTCGGCGATGATCCGCCCCGCGCGCTGCATGTTTGCTACGCTGTTCCACCAGTGAGGATCAATGGCGCCCTTCGCGTGTTCCGGGCAGCACATGATGGTGGAGTCGCCGGGTTCGATTTTCAGGGACGGAATGTCGTGCCCCACTTCCACCACCTGCTGACCGGAGGTAAGGTTGCTGCGCAGCTTTTCGAGGTAGTTCTCCATGCCTTTTCCGGAAACCAGGATAATCCGGACTCCGGCGAGCTTCTTGATGTCGGCCGGAGTAGGGGAAAAATGATGCACGTCCGCGCCCGGCTGCACGATGGCGGTGACTTTCACAAGATCACCGCCGACCTGCTGAGCCACCCCGGTCAGCACCGGATGCATGGTGGCGGCCAGAAGCGCAGCAGAAGCCGGACGAATGCCGGCGATGAGCACTGCGGAGAGGGAAATGGCGCGAACGAGCAGGCGGAGGGAGTTCATCATGATGCAAGATTATTGCAAAAAGAGACCGCGTCAAGCACCAGCGTGAATGTGTTTGCTGCATCCGAAGTGCAATTTCCCGGGCACTGGAGATCAGAGATCAGAGATCAGAGATCAGAGATTGGAGGCCCCGTGCGGAACTACCGGCAGCTTAGCCGGGCGCTAATCCGCTCCGTCGAGCCCGATGGCCTCAACAGGGCAGCCCGCCATCGCCTCGTCGCAGGCGGCGCGCTCTTCGGCTGTTTCCGGCTGCTTGAAGAGGTATGAGTATCCTCCGTCGTTTTCACGGGTGAAATTCGCGGGTGCCGTCTCACGGCAGAGGTCGCAGTCTATGCACTGGTCATCAACATAATATGCTCCAGTGACGTTCTCTTTGTGCTTGTTGTCGCGGTCAGCCATTTCGGGGATTCTGGTAAGTTGGAGTGCCGATGCTATGGGATACTTCTTGTCTTGCAATGTCTTTTTTAGAACCGTAAATCGCCCTGCTTCACTCCGCGCCGGCGGGGAGTCCGCAGAGCAGTGAGGAGGACCATCGCAGCCCTCCTCAAGGCTTCGGAGACACTCTCGGCGCACACATTTCTCCCTCCCAACGGCATGCCCCAAAACCGGAAATCCAATTCCCCGTCAGAAAAATCGCCCGCCCCTCAAGGCCCAGCAGTGCCCGCGAGCACGCCGCCAACTTCTCCTTCCGCAGATGACGCTGATATCACGCTGGAAGAACACGATGACCGTCAGATGCAGCGCCCGCGCCTGCCGGACCAGCGCCGCGATAAGAAGTCCTTTGAAATGGGCACCTCCGTCATCCCGGCAAAGGAATCCAGTGCGGCTGGTGGAGAAGGAACCGATGCCTTCAGGACGGCTCCGCCCGAAGTTGAATCATCCTCCGATGAGATCGCAGCCTTTGATCCCCACGCCGTCGAATCGCCTTCCCGTGAGTCAGTCGAGCCTGAAGCGACTCCCCGGACAACGCCAGTCCAATCCGCGAAAGCATCCTCAACACCCGAACTGGATGATCTTGAGGAATTCATCGCAAAGACGGCCACCGAAGGCCGCGTGACTGAGAAAGTGGAAAAAGTGCGGCGGCCTTTCACGCTGCTGGAAAAGATCTGTTCAGCAGCCGGAGCCGCCGTCTTGATCACATCGGCAGTGTGGCTCGTCTCCTCCGCCACCAGTGAAGCCAACGGGATAAAACAAGCCAGCACTCCATGGCCTGACCTTCCGATAGAGGGTTCCCTTGTGACCGTCTCGGATGCTTCCGCCAGTTGGCGCAAGAGAGCCGCCACCGACCGCGTTGCGCAGATGGAAATTATCCTCCCGGTACCCGGCCAGTATATGCCGGAAGTCATCCCTCAGGTCAACTTCACCATTGATGGCAGTAAGAGCACCACCGGCTATCTTCGCTTCATCTTTAAGGACACCACCGGCAAACCTCAAGGCGACACCCGCGTCATTCAGGTAGAAGGCGGCAAACTCAAGGATCTGAGCAAAGGTGAAATCATCAAAGGAGGCACCGAGGGTTCCATCTACTGTTCCTACGGCCTGCTCAACATCGCCGCCTACCGCTCCTATGAAGGAGATGACAAGCCCCGCTGGAGTGTAGAGGTCTCGGAAAGCAGCGACTACAATGCCGACGACAAAGACTGGGACATCCTCGGGACCTTCAACGTGAGGAATCTCCTCGCTGAATAGCACCGTTGTGCCCTCCCTGATCCGTGCCTGGCGCTCTCGCTGATCCCGCAGCGCCGCCGTATTTCCGTCACCCAAATTATCCCCCACCATGAGCCACCCCGCCGAATCCCCCGCCCCCGCGCTGCCCTCCCTCGCACCCGCCGAGGGCTGGCATGTGCTCCATCTTTTCTACCACATCGAGCACTCCCAGTGGGATCTCCTCAGTGCCGATGAGCAAATCCGGGCGAAAACAAACCTCTCCCGCCTCGTCCAGGAAATCCGCGCCACTCCGCAGACACAATTGCTCGTCTTTTCCATGCTCACACCGAAGGCGGACATCGGGTTCATGCTCCTCACGCCGGACTTGCACACCGCCAATGCCCTGGAGAAGAAACTCAGCCTCTCGCTCGGCGCTGATGTTCTCGCGCCCTCG
The DNA here is from genome assembly GCA_031429155.1 of Verrucomicrobiota bacterium. Lineage (GTDB taxonomy): Bacteria > Verrucomicrobiota > Verrucomicrobiia > Verrucomicrobiales > V1-33 > V1-33. Next base: position 3,032 of record JANOZA010000754.1, read on the forward strand.
TTCAGCTACCTCTCAATGACCGAGTGGACCGAGTATGTCGTCACCGATGAAGAGCAGTCCGCAAAGATCACCGCCGAGAAAGGCCACGCCGCCGGCACTCCGGAACACGCAGCAGAGATGGCGACCTTCCACCAGCACATGGCCAAGTACCGCCAGGACCGCCTCCATCCCAACATGCCCGACTGGCCGGTCTTCAGCTTCTATCCGATGAGTAAACGCCGCAACGACGTCAATAACTGGTACGCGCTTCCCTTCGCCGACCGCCGCCGCCTCATGGGCGGCCACGCCATCACCGGGCGCAAATACGCCGGACGCGTCCGCCAGCTCATCACCGGGTCCACCGGCTTCGAGGATCACGAATGGGGCGTCACTCTTTTCTCCCACACCACCACTGACATAAAGAGCATCGTCTATGAGATGCGCTTCGACGAAGTCAGCGCCAAGTACGCGGAGTTCGGCGACTTCTTCATCGGCATTCAGTTGCCGCTGGATGAGCTGTTCCGGCGGGTCTGTCTGTGAAAGAACGGACTATGGACCACTCGTCCACGCCCTGACCAGTCCTCGAACAAACGGCTACTGCGAGATCCTGATCCGCAGGAAGAGGATGAGTCTGTGAAGGTGACGGACTTCACGTTTCCGGCGCCGGTTTCCACCACCGTTGCGGGAACGGCGGGCGTAAATGCCGCGCCGTTCACGCTGACAGCTTCATCCGCCCATGCTCCGGAAAGCGTGCTGGAGGACTGGACGCGGATGGTGATGTCGTTACGGGTAATGTCCCTCTGAAAAGCGATCGTCAACTTTCCACCGCTCACGCCACGGGTGAACAGTTCCGTGGGACTGCTGCTGTTGGGACTGCCGAGCAGGGCGTACTCGGTGAGGTTCAGATTCCCATCGAAGTCCGGGCCGGAGATCTGCGCCGCGATGGCCGTGGAATCCAGTGAGGGGACATAACCGACGGTCAGCGACCCGCCGGTGAGGTGCAATGTTTCTCGCACATGAATTTTACGAATCGTGTGCGTGCCGGATGCTAGAGTGACAGTGAGATTCGCATGGAGGCGGTCGAGGATGACCGTGTCGTTGCTCTCCGGCAGGCGCGTCGCGGGCAGCGTCATGGGCGGGACTTGGGTCGAGGAGAGAAGGTTACGGGGGAAGAGCAAACTTGGGTTCCTTCTTGCGGGAGCCGCAACTGCGGACCACGAACTGCGCACTCATGCTCACCATCGCCGGCCGCACTTTTCATTCCCGCCTCCTCACGGGCACGGGCAAATTCGCCTCGCCTGAGCTCATGCGCGATGCGCTCGGGAGCAGCGGCACGGAGATCGTCACTGTCGCACTGCGGCGCGCGGACCTGTCAGGCAAAGGCGACCCGTTCGCCAACATCCTCGAGTTCATTGATCCGAAAAAGTATCTCCTGCTCCCGAACACCAGCGGCGCGAACACGGCGGAGGAAGCCGTGCGCCTTGCCCGGCTCGCCGTCACCGCTGGCTTGCCCAACTGGGTGAAGCTCGAGATCCATCCCGACCCGCGCTACCTCCTGCCCGATCCCATCGAGACGCTCAAGGCCGCGGAGATTCTGGTGAAGGAGGGCTTCATCGTGCTGCCGTATATCAACGCCGACCCGGTGCTCGCCAAGCGCCTCCAGGATGTGGGCACCGCCACGGTCATGCCGCTCGGCTCGCCCATTGGATCGAATCAGGGACTCACCACCCGGCGGCAAATTGAAATCATCATCGAGCAGGCCATCGTGCCTGTCATCGTGGATGCCGGCATCGGCGCGCCGAGTCATGCGGCGGAAGCCATGGAAATGGGAGCGGATGCCGTGCTGGTGAATACCGCCATCGCGGCCGCAGGCGATCCCGTCCGCATCGCCCGCGCCTTTCGCATCGCCGTGGAAGCCGGACGCGAAGCCTTCGAGGCCGGACTGCCCTCACGGCAATTCACCGCCAGCGCCACCAGCCCGCTCACCGCCTTCCTGCATTCCTAGCCGACCGCTGCCATGAGCGAACAACCGGAACTGTCAGCCCCGCCGCCGTGCCGCTCACGTTGTTCACGACGCCGGCTGACCATCACCGGCGTCCTCCTGCTCGCCGCCGTCGTCAGTGTCTCGGAGTATTACCGCCGCAGCCGCGAGGCAGAACGCGAACGCGAACTGGCGGAGCACGCGGCGTGGACGAAAAAGCAGCCCGGCCTCGCTCCCTCCGGCGGCAAGTATTTTGAGAAACCCGTGCAACTCAGCGTGCCGGCCTTTCTCCAGAGCGATCCGCGCTGGGGCGGCGATGCTCTCGGCCCCTCACCCACCGACACGATTTCCTCCCACGGCTGCGCCGTCGCCTCCTGCGCCATGATCCTCGCCTCCTACGGCGTGGACACCGACCCGCAGCGGCTCAATGACTTCCTCAACCTCCACAACGGCTTCACGCCCGAAGCATGGCTCAAGTGGGAAGTCGCCGCCACGCTCAGCCCTGACAAAGTGCGCTTCGTCTATGAAGACGACCCCTCATACCAGCTCATTGACGAAAACCTCCAGCGCGGGAATCCCGTCATCATCCGCATCCGCTACGCCAGCGGCATCACCCACTTTGTCGTCATCTGCGGCAAGAACGGCTACGACTACCTCATCAACGACCCCGGCCGTCAGGGCGGAAACGGCGTCATTCCGCTCAAGGATCTGGGCAGCAATATCGAAGCCCTGCGCTTCTACGAGCCGGTGAAGCCCGCGTAGCGCCCTGCTTTTCCACTGGCGCAGCCGCGCATCGCCTGGCAATGCTCACCGCCATGCCCGCCAAGTCCCGCCGTTCCTCCACCACCTGCCTCCTCGGCCTCGTGCAGATGCACTGCACGGCGAAGGTCGCCGACAACATCCGCCGCGCCGAAGCCCACATCACCGCCGCGGCGAAGAAGGGCGCGAAGATCGTCTGCCTCCAGGAATTGTTTGCCTCGCTCTACTTCTGTCAGTCGCTCGATCACAAGTGGTTCGATCTCGCCGAGAGCATCCCCGGGCCGCTCACCGACCGCTTCTGCAAGCTCGCGAAGAAACTCCGCATCGTCATTCTCCTGCCGGTCTTCGAAAAAGCCGCGCCCGGCCTCTACTTCAACTCCTGCGCCATCATCAATGCCGACGGCACCCTGCTCGGCACCTATCGCAAAATGCACATCCCGCACGACCCGCAGTTTGAGGAGAAATACTACTTCACCCCGGGCGACCGCGGCTTCTCCGCATGGGACACCGCCGTGGGACGCATCGGCGTCCTCATCTGCTGGGACCAGTGGTATCCCGAGGCCGCACGCCTTACCGCTATGCACGGCGCGGAGATCCTCTTTTACCCCACCGCCATCGGCTGGCTCGCGCCGGAGAAAGCGGAACTCGGGGAAAAGCAGCACCAGTCGTGGGAAATCATTCAGCGCAGTCACGCCGTCGCCAACGGTTGCTACGTCGCCAGCGTGAACCGCATCGGCCACGAAGCCCCCGCCGGCGGACAGGGCATCGAATTCTGGGGCCGATCCTTCGTCTCTGGCCCAATGGGCGACCTCATCGCCAAAGCCTCCACGGATAAAGAGGAAGTCCTGCTCGCCGAGTTGGACTTCGCCGCCATCCGCAGCCAGCGCGAGTGGTGGCCCTTCCTCCGAGACCGCCGCGTGGACGCCTACGCGGACTTGCAGCAGCGCTTTCTCGCCTGACCGGAGCCATTTCCCGGTTCAAAAAGTCGTTTTCGCCCTCGGCTGATCGCCCACTTTGAGCTTCAAAATGCCGAAATGTCATCCCATGATGGATACTATCGGTCACTAGATTGAGAAATCTTATCCCATGATGGATACTATCGGTCGCTAGATTGATAAATCTTATCCCATGATGGATACTATCGGTCGCTAGATTGAAAAATCTTATCCCATTATGGATACTATCGGTCTCCAGATTGAGAAATCTTATCCCATGATGGCGACAATCGGCATCAAAATGCACTCCGAGTGCGACAAAATGCGCAATCACCTCCCCTGCACGAGCTCCCCTGCACGAGCAACGTTTAGAGCAGATACCGAAAGTAATTTCCGGCCCCGGTCCGGGAACAGGGCTTACGCTTGAAGCCGTCGCCAAGGGACTCCCGACCGTAGAAAGGCCGTCTCGGCCTTT
>JANOZA010000755.1:0-4047 GCA_031429155.1 Verrucomicrobiota bacterium
ACGACGATGAAACCCAGTTCCGTCATGCCGTGCTGGCGCTGCTGGAGGCCGAAGGCCTTGGGAACGAACTGATCGTGCGGGCCGGCGTAGATTTCCTCGATGACCGGATATTTCTTTGCCGCGTCGAAGTTCGAGGGACGGTAGATGACGCCGTCAATATCGGTGCTGCCGTCGCGGCCTTTGGCGGAGAATCGCTGAGGGTATTTCCATCCGGTGGCGAAGAGCGCGTCGAGGTTGGCCCGTTCCAGTTCACAGACGAGCGAGCCATCGGCGGTGCGGCGGAGTTCATGCACCGGCGGGCAGTCCACCCGGCTCCAGTGGTCCGTGAAGAACTGTCGGTCTGGAGAGAAGTCCACCTCATGCGTTCCATCGCCCTGTGTCAGGACGGCGAAACCGCTGCCGTCGAAGGCTGCGCGGCAAAGGTGTTGATAGCAGAAGTCCTGTCCCGGCACCACGCCGCCGGCCATGAACCACACCTGGCGGGCCGCCTCATCCACATGGAGGACACCGCGCACGACCCACGGGCCTTTGGTGATCGGGTTCTTCACCGTCCCCGCCGCTTCGTCGTAGAGGTACAGATGATTCCACCCGTCGCGTTCGGACATCCAGATGAGTTCCCTCGTCCCATCGAGGTGGTTCGTGAAAATCTTGTTCGTGTAGTCCACGAACGTCTGCGGCGTCTCCTCCGCGAGGGTGCGGACCTTACCTTCCTCCGCGACGTTGATTTCCATCAGCCGATAGACCTGATGACCGCGCTGGTTGTAGTGAAACGTGAGCCGCTGACTGTCAGGGGACCAGCGGAGTTCCTCGATGCTCCAGGGATTGGGAATCTGCTCGTCGGTCACCGTGAACGTGCGCGGGCGCTTACCTTCGATTTCAAATACGACCGGCTTCGACTGCGCGATGCGGTCGCCGGGCTTGAGGTAATCGTGCGTCTTGAGCCGCGGCTGAACTTGATCCTTTGGCGCGGACTCCACCATATGCACCGGATGTTTCTGTGCGGGCTTTTCGCGCAGGGCGGCGAGGAACTTCCCGTCGGGCGACCAGGCGAGCGGACCACGGTAAGCGTCGTCCGCGCTGCCGTCGGTGCTGAGTTGCCGGTCCTCGCCGGTATCCGCGTGATGGAGCCAAACATTGTGGTCTTTGACCGAGGCCTGCCATTTCCCCTCCGGCGGCGGGTTGCCCTTCGGTTCACCGCGGCGGCCCCGTCCGCGACGTTCCTCCTTCGGTGGCGCGGGCGGCATGTCCTCCTTCTTTATCACCTCACGTTTTCCGGCTGCGGGATCCACGCGCACAAATTCCTCCTGCCCCTCACCGGTGCGCACGTGGTAGTAGAGCTTACCCTCGTGCCATCGCGGCTGCTCCAGTCGCGCGCGGGTGACGTGGCGCATGAGGTCGCCCTTCATCGCCGCAGCGCGTTCGTAGTCGGCGGCGGTGCCTTGGGCTGAGGCCAGGCCTGCGGTGAGGAGCGTGAAGCAGAATGCGAATCGGTAAATCATGGCGCGATCCATTCACAGATGGAATCGGCTGACAAGCCGCGCGTCTTCCGCGTTGCGACATGCGGCGGCTTGGTTCCCGTGCCGGCGTGTCAGACTCCCCGACCACTCACGATGCGCTCGCCGCGCTGGAGCAATACTTTGGCCACCGGAAATTCCTCGATGGTCAGGAGCGCATCATCGCGGCCATTCTTGCCGGGCAGGACACCATGGCCATCATGCCTACGGGCGGAGGAAAGTCGCTGTGTTATCAGTTGCCGGCGCTCATCATGGACGGCGTCACTGTGGTGGTGAGCCCGCTGATCGCGCTGATGAAAGACCAGGTGGATGCCCTCGAGCGGCGCGGCATCGCGGCCACGATGATCAACAGCACCATCAGCGCCGGAGAACAGCAGAGCCGCATCGAAGCCCTGCGCCGAGGCGAATACCGGCTCGTCTATGTCGCCCCGGAACGGTTCCGGCACCGGGCGTTCACGGACGCGCTACGCACGGCGGACATCGCGCTGCTCGCGGTGGATGAGGCGCACTGTATTTCACAATGGGGTCACGACTTCCGCCCTGACTACATGCGGCTGGGGGAATCCATCCAGCGTCTCGGCAGTCCCCAGGTCGCCGCCTTCACTGCGACCGCCACGCCGGAAGTGCGCGCCGACATCATGCGCCAGCTCGCGCTGCGCGATCCCTACGAATGTGTCAGCGGATTCTCCCGCCCCAATCTCAGTCTGAACGTCAACCACTGCGCGAAGAAGAACGATAAGTTCGAGCGGCTCCGCGCCGTGGTGAAGGAATACAAGACTGGCATCGTTTACTGCGCCACTCGGGCGAAAGTGGATGACGTGACGTCAGAACTGAAAGCCTGGGGCGTGAAGGTCATCGCCTATCACGGCGGCATGAAGGAGGACGAGCGCACGAGGGTGCAGGAGCAGTTCAACAGCCGTCGCGCGGCGGTGGCGGTGGCGACGAATGCCTTCGGCATGGGCATTGACCGCTCGGATGTGCGCTTCGTTATTCATTTCGAAATCCCCGGCAGCCTCGAAGCCTACTATCAGGAAGCCGGGCGCGCAGGCCGCGACGGCGAGCCGGGGTGGTGCGAGCTGCTTTTCAATTTCGCCGACACGAGGACGCAGGAGTTTTTCATCGAAGGCAGCAATCCTGGCTACGACACCATCTGTGATGTCTATGAGGCGCTGCGGGATCGTCGTGATGCCAGCGATCGCGTGATTTGCAGCATCGAACAGCTCGCGGAATATTCCGGCGCGAAGAATGACATGGCAGTGAGCAGTGCGATCAGCGTGCTGGTGCGCGGGCGCTACATTGACCGGTTCGACGTGCCCGGTCAGCGCATCCGAGGCACGGAACTGCTCCAGCCGAATGTGGCCGCACGCGACCTCCAACTGGACCGCGAGGCGCTGGCCGAAAAGGACCGCCGCGATCGCGACAAACTGAAACGCATGATTGACTGGGCCTATGCGGCATCGTGCCGGCAGCGCGGCATCCTGGAATATTTCGGTGAGGAGAATGCCGGCGACTGCGGCAACTGCGATCAGTGCCGGCAACAGGCGGCGCGCAGCGGTGCGCGATCACTGACAGTGGATGAATTGCAGACGGTGCGAAAGGCTCTGAGTGGCGTGGCTCGATGTTCAACGCGCCACGGTGACAAGTGGGAAGGCCGCTTTGGCCGCGCGCGCATCGCCGGCATGTTGACTGGCAGCCGCAGCAAGGAGGTGCTCAGCGTGCGGCTCGACGAACTGAGCACTTACGGCATTCTCAAGGAGGAGGGCGCGGCGTTCGTACAGTCGCTGCTGCGCGAGATGGAATCCGCCGGGCTCCTCTGCACCAGTGGCAGTGAGTATCCGCTGCTCACTCTCACGGAGCGGGGCGCGGCCATCATGAAGAGCGGCGGCGCACTCCAGCTTCAATTGCCGAACATTCACGCCGGCCTGCGTCCGCGCGCCGCCGGAAAACCGGAGCCGGAAGTGGAATTGCGCGAACTTGGTTTCGATGAGTCGCTCTACAAGAAGCTGCGCGACCTCTGCCAGTTCCTCGCGAAGCGTGACCACGTCCCGACCTACAGCGTCTTCAATAACCAGACGCTCGAATTCCTCACCCGCCTGCGCCCCACGACGATGGCCGCCGGCCTGCGCATCCGCGGCATTGGCGAAAAGAATGCCCAGAAGTATCTGGAGCCCTTCCTTGATGTCATCCGCCGCCACGGAAAACGGTGAGCCCGGTTTAGGCGGTGTCTTTGCAAATTCTGTGAATGGTTAAGCCCCCTCCGGAGAGGAACCCAGGAAGGGGTTCGCCATGATTAGCCGGGGTCGAAGACCCCCGGTAACGAATATAAATGACAGGCGATGGGACTTCCGGACGGCCCATTGCCTGTGTCGTGGGGGGCTGACCGGGGGTTTCACCCTGAGCCTTATACGGAAGTCTGATCCCGAAGGGATCACAGCCATTAGCCGGTGGTTGAGGGAGCATAGCGACCGATACCACCGGTTAGATTGGAGCACATCTCCCGATCCCGGAGGGATCGCAGCCCACGGGGACTGTT
>JANOZA010000756.1:0-40285 GCA_031429155.1 Verrucomicrobiota bacterium
CTCAGTGCTGTCTGGAGTGGTGTAGCCGGGGTTCTTCGTGCTCAGCAACCAGATGTGTGGCTCACGAATGTCGCCGCTGATCCTCCCATCCAACCCACTCCCGCTGTCATAAATCTCGATAGCGTCCTTGGCTGTGTCAGGCATCCCATGTCTGTCATCGAATTGGTCGTATTCCACATAGCGCCCCGTCACCGGATAAAGACCAAAGTGAATAATGATCTTAACAGCGGTTGTCTTCGCGCTCCCCTTCAGGGTCTCGACGATCTCAAGCATCGCATGGTGTTCGTGGCTGGTTCCGCCGGGATGATCAATGCGCTTGATCGAAGCCGGCATGATGCGCCCCACCACAATCAACTCAGCTCGTTCGACGACGGTCTGATCGCTCATAGGAAGTTTCCCCCAACTGTAGGCATCATGCGTGATCATGAGCGCAAAGAGGATCACGGTGAAAATGTGTTTTATGCTGGGCATCACGGCGATGGACTCCGATTGTTGGGCGGACAGTCTTAATATGTGTCCACCCGGAAAGTTCTGCAAAAAAGATGGCGGACAGTGTGCATCAGGGTCTCGGGAGGGGCAGTCGGTTGGGGGCGGAGGAATGGTTGGCTGATGGGTTCCAGAGCGGGCGGTATTGTCAATGAGCAGACTGTCCGCAGATGTTGTGGCACCGGGGCTGGCTGTGCCCGGGCTTCGTGGCGGATGATGGCGGGCGGCGGCGGGAGGGGAGCAGGGGGCCGCAGGTGGCGGGCGGATGGCGGATGGCGGAAGTTGGAAGGCGGTGAGCGGCGGGTGGAGGGGGCATTCCGCTGTCTGAAAGGGAAATGGGGGATTCTCGGGACTCAAAAGTTCAGGGAACGGGGCGGTGAGCGCGGGGAACGGGGCGCCGAGCGAGGGGGCGAGGGTGTCGAAAACACGGAATCTCCGGGATTCCCCTGCGGAAATCTGCGCGATATTCCTCTCGGGAGCGGTGCCCGGTGGCCACGGGTGATCTTTCTTCGAAAATGAAGACACCGAAATTGGGGTTAGTTTGGTTGGATGGCTTTTTCGAAGTTTGCGGGGGATTGGAAGCGCAGTGAGCTGTGGAGGCGCACGGGGTTGTAGAAGGTCTCGATGTAGTCGAAGACCATGACGTGGGCTTGAGCGCGGGTGGCCGGGATGGTGGAGCCGAAGCATTCGGCTTTGAGCGTGGCCCGGAACGACTCCATGGCGGCGTTGTCGTAGCAGTTGCCTTTGCGGCTCATGCTCTGCGTGATCCGGCAGAGGTCGAGGCGTTTGCGGAAGGTGGCGGAACCACCGGCCACACCAGTAATCAAATCCAGTAATCAGTAATGGAGGGCAAACCAGCACCCGCCTCACACAGCCGTGGACCGCTGGCAGCACCTGCTCTCTCACCAGCGGAGCCGGCGGCGGGCCATGCGCCAAAGGGAGTAGCGTCGGCGGTTAGGCCGCCGCGTGCTCTGCGCCATCCGGTGCATATACGAATCCAGCGGCAGCGGCATGGTGGCGGCGTCACTCCAACTCAACACCACCCATGACAAACACCATGAAATCAAAACTCCCGCTCACCATGGCCGCGCTGCTCGCCTGCCTGCCCCTCACACTTTCCGCGCAGGTGCCGCAGCTTCTCAACTACCAGGGCCGCGTCGCTGTCGGCGCGGTCAACTTCCAGGGCAGCGGCCAGTTCCGCTTCGCGCTCGTCAATGCCGCGGGCAACGTCACCTACTGGAGCAATGACGGCACCAGCGTGAATGGCTCGCAGCCCGCCGCCGCGGTGACGCTCGCAGTGACAAAGGGCCTCTACTCCGTGCAGCTCGGCGATACTTCGCTGGCGAACATGACCGCCATTCCCAACAACGTCTTCAACAACGCCGATGTGCGCGTGCGGGTGTGGTTCAACGACGGCGTGAACGGAACGGAACTGCTCTCGCCGGATCAGCGCATCTCGTCCGTGGGCTACGCCATGATCGCCGGCACGGTGCCGGATGGTGCCGTCACCGGCGCCAAACTGGCCAATGGCGCGGTCACTTCCGCGAAGCTGGCGAACGGGTCCGTGGGGGCCGCGCAACTCGCCGCCGGCGCGGCTGCGGCAAACCTCAACGCTTCCGGCCAGTCCGCCGTGCCCGCGGGCGGCATTGTGCTCTCCGCGGCGGACAATCCCGCGCTGGTGAGCGCCGGCTATGTGAAGGTGGGCACCGTGAATACTTCCGACGGCTGGGAGCAGCGCAGCAGCGTAGGTGCTCCCTCTGCTCGTCAAGGACACTGCACCGTGTGGACCGGCACGCAGATGATCGTCTGGGGCGGCAAGAGTGCGAGTGGCTGGCACAACGACGGCGGGCGCTATGTGCCGGCCACCGGCTCATGGCTCCCGCTCACTCCTCCGGGTTCGCTGTTGGGCCGGATCGAGCATACCGCGGTCTGGACGGGCACGGAAATGATCATCTGGGGCGGCGCGGGTTCCTTCGGATATCAAAACAACGGCGCGCGCTATAACCCGGCCACCGACACGTGGACGCCAATGAGCAGCGTGGGCGCGCCCAGCGCCCGCACCCGCCACACCGCGGTCTGGACGGGCACGGAAATGATCGTCTGGGGCGGGCAGTCCGCCGTGGACATCGTCGAGAAAACCGGAGCCCGCTATAAACCCTCCACCAACACATGGACGGCGCTGCCCGCTCCGGCTGCCGGCCTTGATGCCCGGCACCTGCACTCCGCCGTCTGGACAGGCACGGAAATGATCGTCTGGGGCGGGGAGTTTCTCTTTCGCCCGCTCCCGGGAATTTTTGATCCCCCGGGCACCATCAAGCCCGTGGAGTATGTGCTGCTGGCCGATGGAGCCCGTTACGAGCCGGCGACGGACACATGGACCATGTGGGGCGCCCCGAACACACCGGCGGCCCGCCGCGGACACTCCGCCGTCTGGTCCGGCATGGATATGATCGTGTGGGGCGGCGAAGACGCGAACGGCCCGGCGAACACGGGCGCCGCGTACCGCACAGCCACGAATGCATGGGCCCTCATGGGAAGTTCCGGCGCACCTGCTCCCCGGGTGCAGCACTCCACAGCATGGACCGGCACGCAGATGATCGTCTGGGGCGGTTACGATGTGGAAGGAAACGTCTATAGCCGCCACCAGGACGGTGGACTCTTCACTCCCGTCACCGGCGCATGGGCCGACGTCACCACCACCGGCGCGCCCGGCACACGCGCGGGGCACAGCGGCATCTGGACCGGCTCGGAACTGCTCATCTGGGGCGGCAGCAGCGCCGGCACCTATCTCAACGATCTCTGGTCCTACACCACCGGGCGCAGCATGGTGCTCTACCAGCGTCCGTGAGGCCAGCCACTGTCATTTCATCACCGGACATCGCCATGAAAATGATCCTCCTCCTCACCGGTTGCGCTGTGGGCGCGCTCCATGCCGGCCCGCACAGCAGCGCGCACTATTCCATCGTCACCGACAGCATGGACTCCGCCGGCACCCGTGCCGCCGGCGACCATTACACCAACGACGCCAGCCTCGGCGGCATCACGGGTCTCACGTCCGCCTCCGCCCAGGAAGAAGGCGCGGCTGACCTCGCGGCGCGCGCCGGCTACATCGGCCAGCTCTATGAACCTGCCGCGCTCAGCCTTGCCGCCCCGGGTGCCGCCATCGCAGAAAACGGCACGCTTCCGCTCCACGCCACGATCACTCTCGACGACGACACCGCCACGCTGCTCCCGCCAGCGGAGGTCGCATGGAGCGTGCGCAACGGCCCGCTCGCCGGCATCACCACCGGCGGCGTGGCCAGCGGCACGCCGGTGTATCAAAACACCCCCGCCATCGCCCGCGGCGACCACGCCGGCTTCACCGCCTTCCTCGCTCTCACCGTGCTCGATGCCCACCGCGACAACTTCGGCCTCTACGCCGCCGACGGCCTGCCCGACCTCTGGCAAGTCCAGCACTTCGGCGAACAGAACGCGGACGGCGCACCCGGCATGGACCCCGACGGCGACGGCCAGGACAACCTCTCCGAGTTCAACGCCTGCCTCGTGCCCACCGATCCGCTCTCGCACCTCAGCATCAGTCTGGCCAATGCGCCCGGCGGCGGCCATGCCGTCTCATTCACGCCGCGTTTTGCCGAATGCACCTACACCCTGCTCGCCAGCAGCGACCTCAGCCTCTGGGAACCCGTGAACGGCACCATCACCGACGACGGCCCGCTCCGCACCATCGCCGATCCCCAGGGCACCGCCGCGCGCCGCTTTTATAAAGTGGAAGTCCACCGCGGCGAGTGAGCACCCTCTTAGTTAAGCAGACGCTGATAAAATGGCCCAGGCTGTTTGGTGTCCAGCCTCCAGGCTGCGGGGGTGGCCGCACGGTGCCCGGAAGCTGCTCCGCGCCGCTGCACGCTAGCGTGGACACCAAGCACCGTCAGCGCACCGGTCAAATCCCTCCAACCATCGTCACCACGGTGCGCTGACAGGCCGCCGATCCGGCCCGGGGTTTGCCTTGCCGTGCCTCACTGCTGCGTCCCTGCTCTGCCCATGACTGCCTCACTTCTCGTCGAACGCTGGTGCGCCGCCGGCTTCCTTGTCTTTGGACTCTCGCACATGGTGCAGGCTGGGAAATGGGTCGCTCTGTTCCAGCCGCTGCGGGAGCGGGAAACCGCCGGGCTGCTGCTGGGGCTTTTCTATTTGCCCCTCGGCCTCGCCATCATCCTCCTGCATCCGGCGTGGACGTGGTCCCCCGCGGTCATCGTGACCTTCACCGGTTGGGCACTGACGGCGAAGAGCCTCGTCTATCTGCTCCTGCCCGGCGCGCTGCAGTCCATGTTCCGGCGCTGCGAACTAAAGGCCCGGGCGTTTAGAATAGCCGGAGCGGCCATGATTCTCCTCGGTGCCGTGCTGGCATGGGAATGCTGTTGAGCGCCGCGCCCCCGCTGTGCCGGGATTTCGTTCGGAGAACTCAACCCTGACCGGGCTTTCCGGCAGCACATGGACTCCGCAGCCGGGGCGGAGAGACTGCTCCAGATGGAGCATGGACAGGCTTTTCGCCGCCGCCGGCTCTGCTGCCTTCGGTGCATATCGGAATCCGCCGCGCCGGTCCACTCTCCACCCGTCGCCGCACTGAGGACGACTTCTCCATCTCCAAACTCATCACCGCATCACCTCCATGAAAGCACTCATCGCCATCCGCCTGCTCGCCGTCTCCAGCCTCATCCTGCTGCCCTCATCCATCGTCTCCGCCCAGGGCAGCCTCACGCCGCCGCCCGGTCCACCGGGGCCGACGATGAAGACGCTGGATCAGATCGAACCACGCACGCCGGTGAACGCCATCACCTGCCCGGGCAATGCCACCAACCTCTATGTCATCAGCCAGCCGGGCAGTTACTGCCTCACGGGGAATGTCACCGGCGTGGCAGGCAAGAATGGCATCAGGATCACGGCACGCGGTGCTTGCCTCGACCTCAAAGGATTTACCGTGACCGGCGCGGGCGGCGCGGGACTCGAAACCGGCATCGTCATCAACGCCACGGAAGTGCAGGTGATGAACGGCTCCATCACCGGCTGGCCTGGATCCGGAGTGGGTGCGGTTCTCTCATCAGGATACTCGGCAATCCTGACGCGGGTCTCCTGTTACGCTATGGCCGGCAATGGATCGGCTTCGACCGGCTTCTCGACCGAGCCAGGCTCTATCCTCACAGACTGCACGGCCAATGACAACGGAACTCACGGATTCCTCCTCAAGGAAAGCACACTGGTGCGCTGCACGGCCCGGGGGAATCTAAAAACCGGTTTCATTACGAATGGCGACCGTCCCAGTGTGTTTCAGCAGTGTGTCGCCACCGAAAATAAGGACGGGTTCGGCATCGGCGGGTGCTCCGTCCTTACCGACTGCGCCGCCTTCGATAATACTGCCACCGGCCTCCGCGGCGAGGGCGTCTTTACCAACTGTACTTCCAGCAGCAATGGCACGGGATTCTCCGTGAGCACAACCAGCAGGCTCACCAACTGCGCCGCTGTGGACAGCGTCAGTCTCGGCATCGAAGCGGAGGACCGCTGTTCACTCGAGTCCTGCTCGGCTACGGCAAGCGGCGGGGACGGCATCGTCTGCGGCAACTACTGCATGGTGCTCAATTGCTCCGCGGTGAAAAACGCTGGCGATGGCATCAAGGCGGCAGGCAAGTCTGTCATCCGCGGTTCTCTTTGCTCGCAGAACGGGACTGCCGGCACCGGTGCCGGCATTCACACCACTGCCGGCGGCAATCACATCGAAGGCAACGAGACCCGGGACAACCTCGGCCACGGCATCAAGGCCGACGCGGGTCCGGGGAACGATTCCATCCTCCGCAACAGTTCGGGCGGCAATCCCGTGAACTATTCGCCAACCACAGGAGCCGGCTTCGCTCCCATCCAGTCCTTTGCGACGCAGACCAGTCCCGTCGCCAACCACTGACCCGCACCCTTCGCACTTCACCACCATGAAAGCGCATTCCTTCCTGCTGCTCCTTGCGGCACTTTCCACTCCCGCCGCCGCGCAAACCAACATCACCCCCGCCTCATCGCTCGCCTACAGCGGCAATACCGGCTGGCTGGATCCCAAAGCCGGCAGCGGCTCCAACGGCGTGATCGCCGGCCAGTGCGTCTGCGCCGGGTTTCTCTACTCGGCCAACTGCGGCTGGATCAACATGGGCGACGGCACCCCGAACAACGGCGCTCAATACACCAACACGAACGGCGTGGACGCCGGCGTTAACCGCCTGCCGGACGGCAAACTCCGCGGCCTCGCGTGGGGCGCCAACATCGGCTGGATCAACTTTGAAAACACCGGCAATCCCCGCATCGATCCCGCGACGCACCAACTGCTCGGCCACGCCTGGAGCGCCAGCACCGGCTGGATCAGTTTGGCCACCCCCGCCGGCGGCATCTTCATCCTAGACTCCGATGTGGATAATGACGGCCTGCCTGACGCATGGGAAAACTCCTACGCCACCACCGCCACCCTCGGCGCGGGCGACCTCGACGGCGACGGCGCGAGCGATGCCGATGAATACGCCGCCGGCACCGACCCCACGGAAAGCGGCTCCCAACTGCTCATCACCGCCTTCACCCCGACCACTGGCACCGCTGCTTCGATCACCTGGACCAGCAGCCCCGCGCGGAACTACCGCGTGCAGGTCAGCAGCGATCTGCTGACCTGGAACTACGCCAGCTTCCAGGTCATTCCGCCCGCCAATCCGCTGATATCCGCCGGAGCCGCCGGCACCACCACCACGCGCAGCGTCATCAAGCCCGCCGGCCCACGCGCGTTCTTCCGCGTCATCGCCCTCAAGCCGCCTGCACAACCCTGAGCGCCTCCATACTCCAAATGGAGCAGAGGCCGAATGTTGCCAATGCCGCGATGCGCCGGCACATTGCTCACATGAAACGTCCGCGCTCCGCCGCACTCCATTTCCCCGACGCCCGGCGCGCCGCGCTGCGCGATGCCGTGGCCGTGCTCGTGTCCTCCGCCGGGCTGCTCGCGCGGCACATTGACCGGCTGTCGCGGGAGAAGCGCGATGCGCAGTTCGCCGCACTGAACACCGCCGCAGCAGAAGTGCAGACCGGCGTGGAACTTCTCCTGGAGGGCTGCCGATGATCGTGCGGATTCTAATGGCCGGCCTCATCGCCGCATCCTTCGCCAGCCTCCGCGCCGCGGACCTGCCCGCGCCGCCGGCCATCGTGAAGGCCAACGACATCCTCGCCCTCGGCAACACGGAGGCCGGCAAACTGGCGCGGCCGGTGCGCGTGCAGGGAGTGGTGACTTTCTGCGCACCGGAGGCTCCCTGGTTTTTCCTCCAGGATGCCAGCGCGGGCATTCTCGTCGCGCTCACGGCGGATGCGCCGCGCGTGTCCGTGGGGCAGTTCGTCACCGCCGAGGGAAAGACCGGCGCCGGGAATTTCGCGCCTTACATTCTGTCCGCCACCGCCACCGCCACGGCAAGCGGCACGGCGCCGATGCCCAAGCCGGTGGTGGCCTCCAACGCGCAAGTCGAGCGGCAGCGCAGTCTATTCGGTCAGTGGACGGAGACGGAAGGCATCCTCCGCGATGCCGCGCGCGGCCCCGATGGCCGGGTGCGGCTGCTCATTTCCTCGCGTCAGGGTTCCTGCTCCGCCGTGCTCCACGGAGACGGCTCGCCCTGGCTGGAGCGCGATCTCATAGATGCCCGTCTGCGCGTGCGCGGCATCTGCTGGCTCAACTACGAATGCAATCTCCAGGTGGTGCCCTCGGCGGACAACATCACCGTGCTGGAGCGCAGCGCAGCGCCCGGCTTCGACCGTCCGCCCGTGCCCGCGGCCTCGCTCAGAGGACAGAACAAAGACATGCCGGCACTGCTGCGCGCCACGTTTGTGCGCGAGGAAGTGCTCGGTCGCTGGCGGCTCGTGGCGGAGGACGGCACGCCCATCATGGGACTGCCCGCTTCGCCAATGGCCGGCAGCGTCCTCGTCAAAAAACCCATCGCGCCCGCGCCGGGTGCCGCCGTGGACATCGCCGGCCGCGTGGATGAAACCAATAACTTCTTCACGGTGCATCACATGTGGTCGCGCGATGCGGGAGCCGGCCATGCGCTGCCGGACGCCGCCTTCACCACGCCCTCCGGCGCCGGCAGTGCCGACCGCGCCGGACACCTGCTCACCGTGCGCGGACGCTTCATTTCCGCGGACACGCGCCCCATGAGCATGGCCACCGCTCCCTATGCCACCACGATGATCGCTTCCGCCCTGCTGGAAGACGAAGCCGACGGCGCGCGCGTGCAGATTCTCATGCCGGCGGCCGCCCTGCCCATGCTGCGCGCGCTGCCCGACGACCGCCTCGTGCAGGTCACCGGCTGGCAATCGCCCGCGGGTTCCAGCGCCTTGCACCTCCCGCAACTCTGGCCGCGCGACGAGACAGACATCGCCGTCGGCGGCCTCACGCGCGCCGCCTTCCAGCGCAACCTCTGGTGGGGTGCCGGCGGACTCGGCGTGCTCGTGCTCACCGGCGCGGGATTCCTCTGGGCGCAGCGGGAGAAATTGAAACGTCAGCGCAGCGAGGCCGCCATCGTCGCCGCACATGCCGCCACCCTGGAAGCCCGCGTCGCCGAACGCACTGCGGAACTCGCCGCCGCCAACGAACGCCTCACCCGCGCCAGTGAAGAAGCCCTCGCCAACCTCGCCCGTGAACACGAACTCGGCGATTTGAAAAGCAACTTCGTGAGCATGGTCAGCCACGAATTCCGCACGCCGCTCGCGGTCATTCTCAGCAGCACCGACATCCTCGCCAATCACCTCGAACGCCTCAGCCCCGAACGCCGCGCGCAGCAGCTCGCCGGCATCCGCAGCAGCACGCAGCAAATGGCCCGGCTCATCGAGGAAGTGCTCCTGCTCGGCAAAGTGGAAGCCGGCAAAATGGCCTTCGCGCCCGAGCCGCTGAACCTGCGCCACTTCTGCTCCGAACTCGTGGACGAAGCCCACTCCGCCACCGCCCGCCGCTGCCCCATCACGCTGGAATGCGCCCACGACCTCCCCGAACTCATCTCCGCCGACCCCGCCCTGCTGCGCCACATTTTCAGCAACCTCCTCAGCAACGCCGCCAAGTACTCACCGGAAGGCGCGGAGGTAAAACTGAGCGTGCAGCAGGAAACCGGCCTCCTCCTCCGCATCGCCGACAAAGGCATTGGCATCCCCGAAGCAGACCTCCCCCACCTCTTCGAGCCCTTCCACCGCGCCAGCAATGTCGGCCTCATCGGCGGCACCGGCCTCGGCCTCATGATCACCAAGCGCTGCGTGGAACTCCACGGCGGCAGCATCTCTGTCATCAGCCCGCCAGGCGAAGGCACCACTGTCACCGTCCGCATTCCATTTTCTCCAAAGCCATGAAACGAACCATCCTCCTCATCGAAGACCATGCGCAGATGCGCGAAAACCTCAGCCTCACCCTGGAGCTGAACGACTATGCCGTCACGGCCGCAGAGAACGGACGCATCGGCATGGAGCGGGCCACCGCCGCCCCTCCGGATGTCATCCTCTGCGATGTGATGATGCCTGAGCTGGACGGCTGCGGCGTGCTGGCCGCCGTGCGCGCCGACCCTGATCTCAACGGCATCCCGTTCATTTTCCTGACCGCGAAAGGAGAGAAGCAGGACCTCCGCGCCGGCATGAATCTGGGCGCAGACGACTACCTCACCAAACCGGTCACGGAAGCCGATCTGCTGGCCGCCCTGGAGGCCCGCTTCCAGCGTCTCGCGGCATTGAAACAACAGCAGAGCGCCTTCCGCCCGGACTTTTCCCGTCACGCGCCGCTGCTCAAGCTTGGCCTCACGGAACGCGAAGCCGAAGTCCTCCTCTGGGTTGCCCAGGGCAAAAGCAGCCCCGACATCGGCACCATCCTCGGCATGAGCGATGCCACCGCGAAGAAGCGCGTCTGCAACATCCTGGCCAAACTCGGCTGCGAAACCCGCAGCGCCGCGACCCTGCGCGCCCTGGAAGTGCTGAGTGTGTGACACAGCGGCCCGGCCGGGCCAGTCCTGCCTCACTTTCCCCCGAGCGCCCAGGGCACGGACTACATCATCCAGTCCTCACCGAGCCTGCTCCACTGGCAGAACTTCGCCACCGTCACGGGCAACGACGGCGAGCGCACGTTCACCGTCCCCTTCGGCCTCATTGGCCGGAACGACTTCCGCGTCGTGGAGCCGTGAACCTCCGGCATGACGCGCACCGGAAACCGGCACGAAGGCATCGGGCCCGGAATGGCTGCGGCTGGTGTGTCTCCTCCTGTTCGGGGGATTGGTCTGAAAGTGGAATCAAACTCCGGCACCCGTGGTGCGGAAAAATTTTGCGCCCGGCAAAACATGGCCGCTGTGGATTCCTAAATGCCATCAGCCGGGCCTCACGCCGGCACTTTCCATCCACTCCCGCCAGGCTCCACCACTATGAAATCACACTCCATCGCTGCATTGCTCGCCGCAGGTCTTGTTTTGAACGCGGCAACTCCACTTTCCGCCGCTACGCTCACATGGGACGGCGGGGATACGGTGAACAACAACTGGTCGGACGCCGACAACTGGACGGGTCTCACCGGTGCCCAGGCGAATGATGCGCTCGTCTTTCCCGCCGGGCCGGGGGACAAGGCCACGGTCAACAATCTCGCCGCCGGCACGGTGTTGGCATCGCTGCAGTTCACGGGGAACAGCTACTCGGTTTCCGGCAACGCCTTCGCCCTCGGTGCAGGCGGAGTCACGATGAACGTGAGCGGCCCGGGAGCTGCCAGCCTCCAGCCGTCCGTCTCGCTGAGAAACACGCAGACATGGCACGTGGCCACGCCGGATGATGTCCTGACCGCCAGCGGCCTCGTCACCTCCACAGGCAGCGGACTCACCGTCACCGGATCCGGTCTCGTGAGCCTGGCCGCAGGCTACAGTGGTGCGGGGGCTCTCACTTTGAACATGACTGCCGGGTCCGGCGGCGGACTGCGGTTCCTGCCGGGATCCAGCAGTGACTACACGGGCGCGACGAGTGTCTTGAGTGGCGTGCTCCAGGCCGGCGGGAACATTTCCGCATCTGCTGTTTCCGTCAGCAGCGGCGGCACGCTCGGCGGTGAGGGCACCGTGCACAGCGCTTTCGTTTCCGGTGGTGCCATCCAGCCGGGACGTGCCGCCGGCAGCCCCGCGGACAACGCCGCGCTTCTCGCCATTCTGCACGGACTGACGTGCAACGGCGGGCAGTTTCAGTTCAACATCGGCGGCACTTCCCAGGGCACGACCTACGACCAAATCAGGGTGAATGGTGCCGTGCAGTTGGGCGGTGCCGGTCTGAGTGTGAGCCTCGACAGCGGCTATCTCCCGCCGCCGGGCACCAGTTTTACGCTGCTCTCCAATGACGGCACGGACGCCGTGGCGGGCACCTTTGCCGGACTGCCGAATGGCGCGCCCGTCATGGCCGGCGGGCGCGGATTCGTCATCTTCTACAACGGCGGCGACGGCAACGACGTGGTGCTCATCGCAGCGCGGACGTGGACTGCCGGAGGCGTATCCACCGCCTGGAGCAATCCCGCCAACTGGGATGGCATGACTGTTCCTGCGCAGGGCGACTACCTGGTTTTTCCTGATCTGGGTGTGCCCTATTCCTGCAGCAACGACCTGGTCCCCGGCAGAATGTATGGCTCCATCGCCGTCGCTGGAGACGTCACTTCCGTGGCGGGAAATGAGATCGGTCTCCAGCGCGGCATCACCGCGGTGGCGGGCAGCTTTTCATGGGACACGGAACTCAAGCTGCTGGGCTTCCAGTCCTTCACGGGGCTCGCTTCCCGTATCTTTGTTCACAAGGTGAATCTGAATGGCGTCACCCTCATCATGGACTGCATGACTGCGGGAGCTTCAGACTCCGTCTCTGTTAGCGGCGATGCCGGCGGAGACCTCTACGGCAGCGGCTCCATCATCGCCCGGGGACCAGGGAAAAAATATCTCGGTGGCGCCAACAGTTACACTGGACTCACCTCGGTGGAGGACGGCATCCTCGACTTGCAGCGTTCCAGTTCCCTGGGCGCGGCCAGCTCGCCGTGCGTGGTGGCGGCGGGTGCGCAACTGGCCATGACGACAACCTATGTGACCGTGGTGCCGAATCCCATCACCCTGAGCGGCTCGCTTTTTGTTCAGGGACCGGGCGTGCAGACTTTCTCCGGGCCGCTCACGCTGGATGGCGCGCCTGTCGTCATCGCCAGCAACGCGACGGGCGCGGTGCTCTCCGGCCCCGTCGGTGGCAGCGGCTCGCTGAGTAAATCCGGCACGGGCATCCTGACACTCAGCGGGAGCACATCCAACACCTTCACCGGCGGCTGCACTGTGGCTCAGGGGGACGTGGTGCTTGATAAGAACGCCGGCGCAGTCGCCATTCCGGGCACCATCACGCTTGGCTTTGGCGTCGCGGTCTCCGCCTTGCGGCAACTCCGTGCGGACCAGTTTGCCCCGGTCGCTCAGGTCCAGCTCGGTCCCAACGGCGTCTTCAATCCCGACGGCCACGACTGCAGCCTCGCCACGCTGGAACTGACCGGCGGCATCGTCACCGGCACGCCGGGCCGGATTTCCCTCACTGGCGGGCTGACCGCCCATGCTCACACGCAGACCGCGATCATCGCCGCGGGGCTTTTCTCCACGTCCGCCCTCGGCACATGGAATGTGGAAGACGGCGCGGCCGATCCGGATCTCGACATCACCGTTACCACTGAGAACGCGGGTGTTAGTGTGGTGCAGAAGACCGGCGCCGGCACGCTGAGATTCACTGGCAGCCAACTGCTGCAGCGCCTCACCGTGAGCGCCGGCGAAGTGGCATGGAACGCCACCGGCCCGACCAGCCTGCGCTGCGACGGCGGCACCATCACCGGGAACGGCAGTTGCGGCCTGCTCACCGGCCTCGCGGGCGGCGGCTTCGTCAGTCCTGGCTCGAATGGCCCGGCACTTCTCACCTGCACGAGCCTGAGCCTTCCTGCTTCCACCACGGTGAAGTTCGACCTCGGCGGAAACACGCCAGGCACGGGTTCCGACCAGATCATCACCGGCGGCCAGCCGGTGCTCAACAACCCTGCGCTCCAGATCATCGTCACACCCGGCTTCACCGCCGCGCCCGGCGGGGAATTTGTCATCGTCAAAAACAACTCAACCTTCTTTCCCGGCGGCACCTTTGCCGGACTGCCGGAGGGCAAGCACCTCACCGCCGGCAGTCAGGCCTTCCGCATTACCTACCAGGGTGGCGGCGGAAAGGAC
Source organism: Verrucomicrobiota bacterium (assembly GCA_031429155.1). GTDB lineage: Bacteria > Verrucomicrobiota > Verrucomicrobiia > Verrucomicrobiales > V1-33 > V1-33. The sequence goes on from JANOZA010000756.1 coordinate 13,758, forward strand.
ATCGCCCTCATCGCCACAGAAGGCAAAGCCACCATCACCGCCTTCACCGCGACGCCCGGCTACGGTCCCAACGATGACCAAAACAACGTCATCATCAGCGCCACCGGAGCCTACGGCCTCAGCTACGCCCTCGAAGCCTCCAGCGACCTCGCCGCATGGACCACCATCGCCCAAACCCCCGCCGCCCCCGCCGGCACGCTGGGCTTCCAGCTCCTCGATCCTCCCAACTCGCAGCGCCGCTTCTTCCGCATCCGCAGGCTCTGAGCGCGGCCGGAAATTATTTCTCCCGCCCGGCAAAACATCGCGGCACCGGATTCCTAAATGACCTCAGCCGCGCCTCACGCCGGCACTTCATTCAACCAACCATCAAACGCATCACCATGAAAACACCGCGCCTCATCACCCTGCTCGCTCTCTCATCACTCGTCCCGCAACTCTCCACCCCGGCGCAAGCCCAGGGCAGTCTCACTCCGCCGCCCGGCGTGCCGGGGCCGACGATGAGGTCGCTCCAGGAAATCTACGACAAGGCCGCCGCCGTGGAGACGCAGGGCGCGGCCACACAGACCGCAGTGAACGCCCTTCGTGGCGATGCGCGCACGCCCATCACCACTGTGCCCTCCACCATCAGCGCGCCGGGCAGCTACTACCTTACGGGAAATCTGGCCGTCACCGCTGGCACCGCCATCACCATCAGCGCCGACAACGTCACGCTCGATCTCAACGGATTCACGATCAGTTCCACCGCCAGCCCCGTATCGGGCGCTGGTGTTGTCATCAACGGCATCCGCAAGAACATCCGCGTCACCAATGGCTCCATCGTTGGCACCACCACGGTCGCCTCCGGAGTTTTCACGACGGGCGGTTTCAGTTTCGGCCTGCAGTGCAACAACCCGGCCGCTCGTGGCATCCACATCACGAATCTTCACGTCAGCAACGTCGGCAACGTGGGAATCACCGCAGGCTCGCACAACACCGTCGGCAACATCGTCGAACATTGCACGGCGAAGATTTGCGTCAGCAACGGCATCGAGGCGCACACGATTCTCACATCGGCCGCGTCCGATTGCGGAGATCAGGCGCTCCGCGGCACTTTGGTGAGCGACTCCACCGGCGTCTGCATCGGTACCGGCAACCTCGATGACGGGATCAACGCCCAGACGGTTTCGAACTGCACAGGCATTGCGAATGCAGGAAACGGCATCAACGCGGCGGCCGTCCATGGCAGCCACGGCACCAGCACCGGCGGGCGGGGCATTGTGGCGGTGTCCGCATCCGGTTGTGTGGGCATCAGCACGGGCTCAAACGGGGTCGAAGCCGACAGCGTCACGAATTGCAAAGGCACCAGCACGTCCGGGTACGGCATCGCGGCGACCCAGGCTGTTTCAGATTCCGCCGGAGTCAGCTCCAACGGCTACGGAATTCGCTGCTCCGGCAACGTCAGCAATTCGAGCGGCGTCTCCGCCGGACAGCCCGGCCTCTTCTGCGAAGGCAATGTCACCAACTCCTATGACGAGAGCACGTCGGGAAATCCGGGGATTCAGGCTCTCGGCACCGCCAGCTTCTGCCGTGGCAAAAGGGACGGCTTCATCGCCATCAACGCCCCCATCACCATCGGCTGCACGGTCAGCGGGACCGGAACGATCGCCTCGGCGCAAAAGCACCTCGGCACCCCCTGATCTGAGTTTCCAACCATCAACGCTGCGCTTTCGCATGAAAACATCGCTCAAACTCTCCACCCTGCTGGCAGCATTCCTGCCACTCATTTCCAACGCCCGGGCGCAGGGCACTGTGAACGCCACCACGCACCACACTTGGGCCGCCAACGCCGGCTGGATCAACTGGCAGGCCTCCGGAGCCACCGGGGCCGGCGCATGGACTCTGGACTCCTTCCTCTCCGGCAAGATCTGGAGCGCCAACTGCGGCTGGCTCACCCTGGGCGACGGCACGCCTGCCAACGGCTGGCACTACGCCAACACCACGGGCGAAGACTCCGGCGTGAACCTCAATGCCAATGGCACCCTGACAGGTCTCGCATGGGGCGCGAACTTCGGCTGGCTCAACTTCGAACAAACGACCGGCAAGCCAAAGCTCAACTACGCCACCGGCGAATTCAGCGGCTTCGCATGGAGCGCCAACTGCGGCTGGATCAATCTCGGCGGCTCACGGCTCATCACCGACAAACTCTTCTGCCCCGACACCGACCTCGACGGCATGAGCGACACCTGGGAAATGCAGCACTTCGGAAATCTCAGCCGCCGCGGCCAGCTCGATGCCGACGGCGACGGTCAGAGCGACGCCGCCGAGTTCGCGGCCGGCACCGACCCGCTCAACGCCGCCAGCATTCTCGCCATCACCGGCATGAATCTCGAAAGCCCGCCCGAGGCCTATTACACTGCCACCGGCCTCAGCCCAAACCGCCTCTACACGCTGGAAACATCCACCGACCTCCTGACGTGGAGCGCCCTCACCGCCCCGGCCCTACCTATCGGTCCCGCCGCGGTCTTCGACACCACCTTCGACCCCGCCGGACCCCGTCGCTTCTGGCGCATCCGTGCGCAGAAGCCGCTGCCGTAGAATTTCCGAATTGGCTTCTGTTCCCCCATCACTCATTCTCCACACCATGCACTCCGCCACCAACATCGGCCTCTTTCACACCACGCGGTGGAGCCTCGTGCTCAATGCCGCGGAGGAACAGCCGCACGCGCTGGAGACCCTCTGCCGCGCTTACTGGAAGCCGCTATACTCCTTCGCCCGGCGCGATGGCAAATCGCCCGCCGATGCCGAAGACCTCGTGCAGGGATTCCTCGCGCGGATGCTGGAGAAACACTGGCTCCAGCGGGCCGACAAAGACCGCGGCAGATTCCGCGCCTTTCTCCAGACCATGTTCAAACGCTACGTCTGCGACCAGTACGATCACACCGCCGCCAAAAAACGCGGCGGCGGCGTGAAGCACGTCCCGCTCGATGTGGAAGGCGCGGAGTCGCAATACGCCCGCGACATGGCCGGCGCGGAATCGCCGGGTGCCGCCTTCGACCGCGCATGGGCGCTCTCGGTTTTCGAAGACGCCCGCGCCCGCCTCCGCCGTGAGTGCGAACAGGCCGGACGCCTCGAAGCGCACGATCAAATCCAGGCCGGCAAACCCCACGCCGAAATCGCCGCCGCCTGCGGCCTCAGCCGCGAAGGCGTCAGCGGCCTGGCGATGCGGCTCAGGAAGCGCCTCCAGGAATTGCTGCGCGTCGTCATCAGCGAGACCGTGACCTCGCCGGATGAATTGGAAGAGGAAGTGCAGGCGCTGAGGAGATTTCTCGCGCCGTGAGACGGACGATGAAACGGGCCTTTGGCCCTTGGCAATGCGTCGGGGCCAGTCTCCTGGGCCTGACGGCCCAGGCTAAGTTGAAGCGGGCCGTTGGCCCGGGCGAAAGCCCAAGCCGAGGAGGTGAACGAAAAGAGCATCATAGGCCTGATGATGCCGGCCAAGGGCCGGACTCATCATAGCCTGAGCCGACAGGCCCAGGTAAAGGCGTGCCACAAATCCCAAGCCGGCCAAAGGCCGGACTCAACATAGCCTGGGCCGTCAGGCCCAGGTAAAGCGCCCGACAATGTGGCAAGGGCCAACCGCCCGTCTCAACACCTCCCCGCAACGCCAGCCCCCCGGCCCCGTCTCAATCCCACACATACCGCTCATCCCATTCGCATTCGTATTTGCGCAAAAGGCCCCGGTATTCCTCCTGAAACGATTTCCCGCCCTTCCCCCCGCCGCCGCGGTGATGCTCCACCTGATTCTGCACATAGGCGATCATCGCCTTCTTGCCACTCGGCCCTGTGGAAAACGCGCCGTATCCACGCTGCCAATGGAAGCCCGCGAACCGCGAATCGAGCGTCTTGATCCAATGCGACGACGCCACCTTCACCTTCTCGACAACGTCCGCGATGCAAACCGTGCGCGGCAACACCGTGGCAATGTGAACATGGTCCTCCACGCCGCCGACGGCGAACACGACCCCTGTCTCCTTCCGGCAAACCGCGGCGAGGTAAGCATGGACGCGCGGCGCCCATTCGTCGCGCAGCCACGGCTCGCGGTCTTTGGTGGAGAATACGATCTGGAGGGTGACGCTGGCGAATGATTGAGGCATGACGCGAGGATTTGAGACGCGCCTGTGGCGCTTGTCGAATCATTCTGCGCACCAACCCGGGCCTCACGGCCCTCGAACCCGGGCCTCACGGCCCGGGCTATGTTGAGTCCGGCCTTTGGCCGGGGGCAGGCGGATGCCCTGTGATCTTTGGCCGGGGTCGGCACGTAGCCTGGGGCCTGGCCATTTTCCGGGGGAGAGCCTGTGCTCCCGGGCCGGCCTTTGGCTGGGGAAGAAGCCTGTGCTCCCAGGCTGCCCTTTTTCCGGGGGATAGCCCGCGATCCAGGCCTGGCCTTTGGCTGGGGGAGAGCCTGTGCTCCCGGCCTGGCCTTTTTCCGCGGGATAGCCCGTGATCCGGGGCTGGTCTTTGGCCGGGGCTGGACACTGGGCGGTGGGGCTGGTTGCAACTTCTCTCCGGCCAAAGGCCGGCTTCAACATAGCCCGGGCCGAAAGGCCCGGGTCCCCGCAACGGTCCGTTCCTCAAGCGCCAAAGGCGCGTCTCAATTCCCCCACGCAAATCGTCCCCGATCCGAACCCAAAGAACACATCCGCCAAAACATCGCCGCCGGCATTTCCTAATTTGAATGCACGGGCCGTGCCCACATCATCCGCCATCCATGTCCGCCTCCATCGAACCCATTCCCTCCAGCGCCGCGCCCTGTCCGCAGTGCGGGAAGCCGCTGCCGGCGGGGGTGACGGCGGCGTTTTGTCCGTCGTGTCTGCTGGATGATGTGGAGCACGACCTCGCGGAGAACGGGAGTGAGGCCATCGTGATGCCGATGCAGTTTGTGGGGCGCTATGAATTGCTGGAGCCGGTGGGGCGCGGGGGGACGGGCGTGGTGTATCGCGCGCGGCACCGGGAGAATGGCGGGACGTTTGCCATCAAGATGCTGTCGGCGGGATTGCTGGCGAGCCGCGAGGTGTTGCAGCGGTTTCGCAATGAGACGCGCGCGGCTTCGCAGTTGGAGCACGCGAATATCGTGCGCATTCACGACACGGGCGAGCAGGACGGGCAGCCGTTCTTCGCCATGGACTATATCAGCGGCGGCACGCTGGCGGATGCGGTGGCGCGGCGTCCGATGCCGGCGCACGCGGCGGCGGCGTGCATGGAGAAGGTGGCGCGCGCCATTGCCTATGCGCACGGAAAGGGACTGCTGCACCGCGATTTGAAGCCGGCGAATATCCTCATGGATGATCTCGGCGAGCCGCATGTGACGGACTTCGGCCTCGCCAAGCATCTCGACGCGCCAGGCTCGCTCACGGGGTCGCTGCAAATCCTCGGATCGCCCAGCTACATGGCGCCGGAGCAGGCCACGGGGAGCAGTCGCGGCGTGGATGCTCGGGCGGATGTCTATGCGCTGGGCGCGGTGGTCTATCATCTCATCACGGGGCGTCCGCCGTTCCATGGCGCGACGCCACAGGCCATCCTGCGCGATGTCATCGAGCGCGATCCGGTGCTGCCGCGAAAGCTGGATGCGACCATTCCCAAAGAGGTGGAAACGATCTGCATGAAGTGCCTGGAGAAATCGCCCGCGCGCCGCTACGCCTCAGCGGCGGCCCTTGCGGATGATCTTGGGCGGCATCTGCGCGGCGAGCCGATCGAGGCGCGGTCGGTGAGTTTCGCCGGACGCGGTCGGCGCTGGGTGGCGCGGCATCCGGCGATCTCGGCGCTCAGCGGTGCGTTGGCGGCGGCGGTCATCGCGGGGCTGATCTTTGTTTTTCAATCCAATGCAACGCTGCGCGAGAGCGATGCGCAGAAGACGGCGGCGCTCGACGCGCAGACGAGCACGCTGGCGGAGAGTCTGCTGTGGCAGGCGGAGTTTCAGCGCCTCACCGGCCAGCCCGGGCAGCGCGACAACAGCCTCAAGGTGGTGCGCGAGGCGCTGGCCCTGCCGCTCACGCCGGAGCAGCGAATGCGCGCGCGCAATGCCGTCATCGCCGCGCTGGCGCTGCCGGATGCGAACTTTGTGCCGTGGCCCATCGCGGGTCTGCCGGACGATCCCGCGCGCGTCATTTGCGACGCGAAACAGGAGCGCGTGGCGACAATGTCGGATGGAAAGCTCACCCTCTTCAACGCGGCGGACGGCAGCGTGCTGACGACGCACGATCTCGCCGCGAAGCGCGCGGAAGCGCTGCTGAAATTCGCTCCCGACGGCAAGACAATCGCCGTGCGCTGCGCGGGCAATGTGCTCGGCATGGTGGACGCGGAGAGCGGTTGGAAGTGGAGCGAGCGCCTGTGGCCGGAAGGCGCGCCCGTCACGGCGGAGCAGTTAGCCTTCAATCCGGTGGAAGCGGAGCATCTCATTCGCTTCACCAGCATTCCGGTGAAGTTGTGGACGGTCTTCCATCCGCACCCTGACAACGGCAGCATCGTCGAGCGGCATCTCGACACCGGCCTCCGGCTGCGGGAATTCGGAGCGGATGCCGCACCCCAGAGCGGAGCGGCATGGCGGGCGTTTTCCTTCTCGCCGAGCGGGCGCACGCTCGTTGCGCTGAGCGCCGCCGATGGCCGCGCGGACTTCCTCCGCATGCCGTCCGGCGAGAAGCGCTCGTCGGTGCAGCCCGCGTCGCCGGGACGCAGCTTGTCGTTTTTCAATCCGGCGTTCGCGCTGCTCATCGGCTGCGCGGACGGCAGCATGAAAGTCACCACTGCGCTCGAAAACGCGCGGGCGACGAGCTTCGAAGGCCACGGCCAGCCTGTGGATGTCTGCGCCTGGGTGCCGGGCGGTCAGCGTTTCGCCGCCGCATCGAATGACGGCAGCATTCTGCTCTACGACCGCAGCATCCCGCGCCCCGTGCTGACACTGCCCGGGCGCAGCGCGCAGCTCGTGTTCGACGACTACGGTGAGGACCGGCTGCCTGGCTTGTTCCGCGCGCGGCTCGCCGCCGTGCAGCGCGACGGACGCTGGGGCCACTACGAAATTTCCTGGCCGCACGTCCGCGTGCTCAGCGATGCGCAGCCCGGCGAAAGCACGCGCAGCATGGCAAGCTACCAGGCCGCGTTCGGGGCCGGCAGGAACCTTCACCGGCTCATGGCAGCCGCTGACGCCGGCGGCGTGAATGTCTGGACGGCCAGCCCGCCGACCGGCGAGCACCTGCACTTTCCGCAGGAGCGACCAACGGCTGTCGCGGCGGTGCCGGGCGGCCCGTGGTTCCTCGCCGCCGGGCCTGACGGATTGCACCGGCACCATGCCAAGCCGGACAAGAACCTCATCTTCGATCCCGCCGATGTGGAAAAATCCACCGTCCTGCTGCCCGGCGATTTCACCGGTCTCAGCCTCAGCGAAGACGGCACGCTGCTCGCGCTCGTGAATGCCGCGCAGAGCACGGTGGAACTGCGTCCGTTCGCTCCCGTTGCCGGCACGCCTGGTGCACCGCTTTGGAGCATCCCGCACGGCGGCGCGCAGCACTGTCATTTCTCGCCGGATAAAAAACTCCTCGTCCTCAGCCGAGAAGAACCGTGCAGCATCCGCATCGTCTCCACCGCCGATGGCACGGAAGTCACCACCTTCCCCGCCAGCGCCGCGCGGCACAACTGGCAGCCCGCCTTCAGCCCTGACATGAAATGGCTCGCGCTCAGCGGACGCACCTGCGACCTCTACCGCGTCTCCGGCTGGCAACCCGGCCCCGTCATTCCCGTGCCTGCCAACCAGGGCAACAACCGCGGCGTCACCTTCGCCGCGAGCGCCGCCCTCGCCGGCAAAGACCGCCTCGTCATAGCCGTCACCGGCGCAGACGATCAGGTGCATCTCTACCGCTTCGCCGGCGAATCGCTGGAGCCGCTCTGCATCCTGCGCCACCCTGTCGGCACCGGCCCCGGCGAACTCGCCAGCACCCCCCACGGCAGCATCCTCGCCGCCGCGCGCAGAGGTGAAGTCCACATCTGGGACCTGCCCGGCCTCCGCGCTGAACTCGCAAAGCTGGGGCTGGACTGGTGATGGCGGAGCCATACTCCAAATGGAGCAGAGGCCCGACATTGCGAGAATCGGGAACCGCCTGCACTCTGAGGGCATCACCGCCATGAGAACCATCCTCCTCATCGAAGACCACGCGCAGATGCGCGAGAACCTCAGCCTCATTCTCGAACTCAACGACTACTCGGTCACTGTGGCGGAGAACGGGCGCATCGGTGTGGAGAAAGCCGCCGCCGCGCCGCCGGATGTGATCCTCTGCGACGTAATGATGCCGGAACTGAACGGCTACGGCGTGCTCGCTGCGGTACGGGCTGATCCTGACTTGAACAGCATCCCGTTCATCTTTCTCACAGCCAAAGGCGAGAAGCAGGACCTCCGCGCCGGCATGAATCTGGGCGCGGATGATTATCTTACCAAGCCTGTCACCGAGGCCGATCTGCTCGCGGCGCTCGAGGCAAGATTCCAGCGGCTCGCGGCTTTGAAGCAAAGACAAAGCGCCTTCCATCCAGACTTCTCCAGCCATGCGCCGCTGCTCAAGCTCGGCCTGACCGAGCGCGAAGGCGAAGTCCTGCTCTGGGTGGCGCAGGGGAAGAGCAGCCCGGACATTGCCGTCATCCTCGGCATGTGCGACGCCACGGCCAAGAAGCACGTTTGCAACATCCTCGCCAAACTCGGCTGCGAAACCCGCAGCGCCGCCACCCTGCGGGCGCTGGAGGCGTTGAGTTCGTAGCACTCCGGCCTCGCGGACGAGATCCGGCCGTCCCGGATCGTGTACAAAAAAACAGGCAACCGTTTCCGGCTGCCTGTTTTAATACCAACGAATGAAAGAGGAGAGGGGCGAAGACCTACCGACCAAAGAGGCCTCCGCCCCGGTTTCAAACCGGATTACGAGCGTGGCCCGTATCAGGCAAGAAGATTGGCGACCACAAAATAAAGAACGGAGCAAACGCAGCTGATGACGGCGGTGAGGCTCAGGCTTTCGAGGGCGGTGTTTTCGGTTTTGCTTTTCATGGTCTGAAAGTTGTAAAAGTTTGTTGGCGCGTTGTCTTGATGATGGAAATTACAGCCAATTCCACTCATTGCAAGACAATTTTCTGAATTTTATTGATCATTCTTGCGAATTTGAGGGTTTTTTGAAGAAAATGAGCCGATTAACTCAGAATTGCGGCCGCTGAGCGGTGAAAAATCGCAAGTAAGAGAGCAAATTGAAGCCCAGCGACTCTAAAAGCTCGATTTCCCGGGGTGAAACCGGTTGCTCGATGCCTCGTCCTCCGCGTTTGTCCGCACCATGCTCGAACGACTGCGCTGCGGCATTATAGTGACATCCGCCTTCATAGAATGGCTGGAGGCCTGGAAGACGCGTGAGGCCGGGGCGAATTTCGGACTGATCCCCGAACTGGGCTTTGTGCAGTGCAAAGAAGGCGCGAGGGCGGGTCAGTCGTGGGTGAGCCTGGTCTGGCGTCCGCTGGACGGCGTGGCGGAGCACGAAATCCACGCCGTCGGGGCGGTTCGGGTCTTTTTCCCGAAACAGACGCGGGCCGCACTGCGCGAGCGGTGTCTGGACATCCTCCATGACCGGATCGTCGTCGTCTGAAGAGGCGCGGGCCGGGAGAATTGCCGGTTGCCCGCGATGGCGTCCGGTTGCCGCTTTCAGCCATGCGAAGTTTCCTCTTGGGCTTTCTTTTACTCCTGCTGCCCGGTGTGGCCAAGGCTGCTGACGGGCTGGCGGGAAAAGTAATGTGCGGGTATCAGGGATGGTTTCGGGTGCCGGAGGACGGCTCTAAAAATGGATGGCATCATTACAGCGGGGGAAAGGAATTCGCGCCGGGGTCGTGCGGCATTGATCTGTGGCCTGATGTCCGGGAATTGGCTCCCGGGGATCGTTTTTCCACACCATTCAAGCATCCCGACGGCACTGCGGCGGAAGTTTTCTCCTCCGTCCGTCCGGCCACGGTGGCACTGCACTTCAAATGGATGCGGGAATACGGGATTGATGGAGTATTACTCCAGCGATTCGCCACGAGCACGAGGGATCCGCGCTTTCGCGGACCCATGGACGAAATACTCAAGGCCTGCCGGAAATCGGCGCAGGAAGAGGGACGCTGCTGGGCGGTAATGTATGATCTCAGCGGATTGCAGCCGGGGAATGCGCAGGCCGTCATCGCGGACTGGAAGCATCTCCAGAACGAGCTGCGCCTCGCCGATCCAGATGCGTCTTATCTGCGGCACCGGGGCAAGCCGCTCGTCTCGCTCTGGGGTCTGGGCTTTTCCGACCGAGCACCGATGCTGGATGACTGGCGCACGCTGATCACCTTTTTCAAGAAAGAGGCCGTCCCCGGCGGTTGCTCGTTGATGCTCGGCGTGCCGGCCTATTGGCAAACTCTCAACAGGGACTCCATCGCCGACGCCGCACTGCACACGCTCATGGCGGAGGCCGATGTCATCAGCCCGTGGACCGTGGGCCGGTATGATTCGCCGAAGGGAGCCGCCGGTTACGCGGCCAAAACTCTCACTCCCGACATCGCGTGGTGCCGCGAGAGAAAGCTGGACCTGCTGCCCGTGGCGTTCCCTGGATTCAGTTGGCACAATCTCTCCAAAAGCCGGGGCCGCGAGGCGAAGGTGGACCAGATCCCGCGGCTTGGCGGGCGGTTTCTCTGGTCGCAGTGCCGGGAATTTCAGAAAGCCGGCGCTTCGATGCTCTACGTGGCGATGTTCGACGAACTGGACGAGGGCACCGCCATCTTTAAGACGCGCTCCGATCCGCCGCAGGGCGAAAGCCTATTCGTCGCGGAGAAGGACGTGCCCGGAGATCACTACCTCTGGCTGACAGGCATGGCTGGTCAATTGATGCGCGGGAAGATAAAAGCAGAAGATGAAGCGCTGCCGGCGAGGAAAAACTAGACATCTGAATTTCTCCGCAGCGCAGGTTGCATTGCCGGAAGGGGGGGAGTAACTGTGCCCACGCCAACCGCACGACCAGATTCTCACTCCCATGCGGCGCCCCTAAACCAGTTCCCGAAATGAACAACTTCACCCCCAGAGCCCAGCAAGTCCTAGCCCTCGCGCGCAAGGAAGCCGATCGGTTCAATCACAACTATGTGGGCACGGAGCATTTGCTCCTCGGCCTCATCAAGCTCGGTCAGGGCGTCGCCGTCAATGTCCTGCAAAAGCTGGGGCTCGACCTCGACACCGTGCGCATGGAAGTGGAAAAGCAGGTCGGCAGCGGTCAGGAAAGCAAGATGGTGGGCAACATTCCCTACACGCCCCGCGTGAAAAAGGTGCTCGCACTGGCCAGCAAGGAAGCCCGCGCCCTCAACCACAGTTACGTCGGTACGGAGCACATCCTCCTCGGCTTGCTCCGCGAGGGTGAAGGAGTCGCCGCGCACGTTCTCAAGAGCCTGGAGATAGACATCGAGAAGACGCGGAACGAAATCCTGAAGGAACTCGATCCGAATTTCACCCCAAGTAATGAAGAGGAATCGGAGGAAGGCTTCCAGGAAGCCACTGCCGGCAACTCCCCCTCCGCAGGCAATGAGAAGAAGAAGGACGGAAAGACCCCCGCCCTCAAAGCCTTTGGCCGTGACCTCACCGAACTGGCCCACAAAGGCGAGATGGACCCCGTCATCGGCCGCTCCGAAGAAATCGAGCGCGTCATTCAAATCCTCTGCCGCCGCACCAAGAACAACCCGGTGCTCATCGGCGAAGCCGGCGTAGGCAAGACGGCCATCGTCGAGGGACTCGCGCAGGAAATCGTTGCCGGAAACGTGCCGGAGATTCTCCGCGAGAAGCGCGTCATCACGCTCGACCTCGCACTCATGGTCGCGGGCACGAAGTATCGCGGACAGTTTGAAGAGCGCATCAAAGCGGTGATGGACGAAATCCGCCGCAGCAAGAACGTCATCCTTTTTATAGACGAACTGCACACCATCGTCGGTGCCGGCAGTGCCGAAGGCGCGATGGATGCCAGCAATATCATCAAACCTGCGCTCAGCCGCGGCGAACTCCAGTGCGTGGGAGCGACGACGCTCAACGAGTACCGCAAGTATATCGAAAAGGACGCCGCTCTGGAGCGCCGCTTCCAGCAGGTGAAAGTCAACGAACCGAGCCAGGAGGACGCCATCAAAATCCTCATGGGCATCAAACACAAATACGAGACCCACCACAAGGCGACCTACACCGATGAGGCCATTGAGCAGTCGGTGAAACTTTCGGCGCGCTATCTCACTGGACGTTTTCTGCCGGACAAAGCCATTGATATCATGGACGAAGCCGGTGCCCGCGCCCGCATTGCCAGCATGACCCGGCCGCCGGAATTGAAGCTCGTTGAGGCCGAGATCGAAACGATCAAGACCGACAAGGAACGCGCTATCAAGGATCAGGATTTCGAGAAAGCCGCCGCTCTGCGCGACTCCGAACGCACTGCCCGCAAGAAGCTGGAAAACCTCCTCGAAACCTGGCGCGCCAGTCACGAGGAGAAGCGCGTCGCGGTCACGCTCGACGAAATCATGTCCGTGGTCAGCAAGTGGACGGGCGTGCCGCTCCAGCGCATGGAGGAAAAGGAAACGCAGAAGCTCCTCAAGATGGACACCGAACTGCGCGGCAAGGTCATCGGCCAGGATCACGCCGTCATCGCCATTTCCAAAGCCCTCCGCCGCAGCCGCGCGGATCTCAAGGACCCGCGCCGCCCCATCGGCAGCTTCGCCTTCCTCGGCCCCACCGGCGTCGGCAAGACCTTCCTCGCACGCAATCTCGCGGAGTTCATGTTCGGCGACGGCGATGCCCTCATCCAGCTCGACATGTCGGAGTACATGGAGAAATTCACCGCCAGCCGGCTCATCGGCAGCCCTCCTGGATACGTGGGCTATGAAGAGGGCGGACAACTCAGCGAAGCCGTGCGCCGCCGCCCCTACAGCGTCGTGCTTTTCGACGAGATCGAGAAGGCGCACCCGGACGTGATGCACCTGCTGCTGCAAATCCTGGAGGAAGGTACGCTCACCGATTCCTTCGGCCGCAAAGTGGACTTCCGGAACTGCATCATCATCATGACGAGCAACGTCGGGGCGGAACTCATCAAGAAGCAGAATGTCATGGGCTTTGGCGCCATCGGCGCGGCGAGCCACGACTATGATTCCATGAAGGAGAAGATCGTGGAGCAGGCCAAGCGTCACTTTAAGCCGGAGTTCCTCAACCGCCTCGATGACATCATCGTCTTCCACATGCTGGAGAAGCCCGACCTCATCCGCATCGTGGACCTTGAGATTGATAAAGTCCTCAAGCGCGTGCGCGACAAAAACATCACCGTCCACCTCGATGACGCTGCCAAGGAACTGCTCGTCGCCGAAGGCTACGATCCGCAATACGGCGCGCGCCCCATGCGACGCGCTGTGGAAAAGCACCTTGAAGACCAGTTCGCCGAGCACCTGCTGCGCGGCGATGTCAAAGCAGGCGACACCGTGCGCATCACGAAACGCGAAGGCGAGAAGACCCTCAAATTCAGCGTGGATGATCCTGTCGTGCCCGACCTCGCTCCGTCGGTGGAGGAAGCCGCTGCCGTCGTGGCGGATTCACCAGAGACAGTCTGAGTCGCTGAAGGCGCGGGCAAGGTGGCACTCGACTCTGCATGTTCACGGGGCAGTGCCGCACCGCTGCCGACTGCGCTTGCATGACGTCGCTCCGGCGCGTTATCCGCGGCATGGAAATCACCGACGCATGGCTCATGGAAATGGGCGGCTGGCAGGAAATGAAACGCGCCCGTGCCATGTGGCAGGCAGGGAGCGTGTCCGGCGTCGCCTTTGATGGCACCCGGCTCACCGGCACGGTGCGCGACCAGGGAAAGGACTTCACCTGCGGCCTGCTGATCCGCAGCCGCAGCGATATGGACAACCTGTGCACGTGCTTTCAGGCGAAACGCACGGGCTCGCTGTGTGCGCACAGCATCGCGGCAGGGACGGCGTGGGTACACCGCCACGAAAAACAGCCGGCGACCGCCGCGGCACCGTCGCCGTCCGCGGCCAGGCCTGTGAGCATTCCCGCGCAAGCCGCGGGGCCGCTCACCTTTCTGCTGCCGCCCACTTTCATGGAGGCACTCCAGCGGCAAAAGCTCAGCCTCAGCGTGGAGGCGCACCGGGCCGATTCATCTGATCAGACGGATCTCCCCGTCCTCAACTGGCTGGGCAGCCTCCAGCAAAAGACGGTCCCGCCGCAACTCGCCCTGACCGGCGCGCCGCAGATCACCGGCCTGCTCACAGCTCTCGCGGGGCATCCTCGCGTTCTCTGGCAGAAATCACCTGTCACCATCGCCGCTGAGCCGGCGCGGTTGCCGCTAGTGATTACCGCAGGCGGGAATGGCCTGGTGCGGCTCGCACTGCGCCTGCCGCACGCGGATTCCAGAATCGCACTGCCGACCACTGCCAAGGATACCGGCTGGCTTTGGCATTCCGACACTGCGACACTGGAGCCGGTGCGACTGCCGGAAGTGTTCTTCGAACTTCTCCGCACGCTCCCTCCTCAGGGGGCGCTAGAAAAGCCACGCCGCTGGCTCGCGGAGAATCTGGAGGCACTCCAGGATTGCTTCGAGCCTGACAACGAAGCCTCCACGCCGGAGGTGCTTTCATTCCAACTGCTGCCGGACAAGCCGCACTTCGAACTCACGCTGGAAGGCAGCCTGGAAAAACTCACCGCCAGGCTTCGCTGCCGTTACGATGGCGGTCCCCTGCCCTTCCCGCCGCTGGCGAATGGAGTGTCAGGCTTTCCACTGGAGTCGGCGAATGCCCCGCACGTTTTCCGCACGCGTAATCTCCCGGCGGAATCCGCCGCCGTGCGCCGTTTGGAGGGCTGCGGCTTCGATGCCACGGCCGCGCCCGGCGAGTGGGTGCTCACACGCGAGAACCTCGTCCTTCAGTTCTTCGCCGGTGAACTGGACCGCCTCAAAGCCGACTGGCTAGTCACGATGGGCACGCGCTTTACCGCTGCCACGGCGAACGTGGAACGCGTCACGCCGCAATGGAAGCCCGTGGGCAGCGGGAGCGACTGGCTGGCGTTCGATCTCGCGTTCAGTTCCTCGCGCGGCACCGTGCTCGACCGGGCCGATGTCGCCCGGATGCTGGCAGGCACCGGACACCGCAAGATGCCGAATGGCCGCATCGCCGTGGTCAACATGGCCGATGCCGTGGACCTCAACGAAGTCCTCCGCGACGTGCAGCCCGATCAGTACACCGGCTCGTTCCGCGTGAAGCGGGCACAGTTAGGCTACCTTGAGCAGACGTTCGGCAAGCCGCTCGGACTTGAATCAACAGCACCGCACTGGCCCCTCGACAGCAGCGTGCCGGATTCTTTGCTCAGCATCCTCCGCGATTACCAAAAGACGGGCGTGCAGTGGCTCCTCGACCAGTCCGCGCGCGGCCTCGGCGGCATCCTCGCGGATGAAATGGGCCTCGGCAAAACACTGCAAAGCCTCGCCCTCATCGCCGCGCTGCGCCGTCGGTGGCCTGACAAACCAGCGCTCGTCGTTTGCCCGAAATCCCTGCTCGGCAACTGGCGCGCTGAGGCGGCGCGCTTCGTGCCGGACCTGAGATGCCTCACCCTCGAAGGCCCGCGCCGGAGGAACCAGTTCGCCGCCATCAGTGGCGTTCAGATCGTCATCACCAGTTACCAGCTTCTCGCCCGCGACATCGCCGAGCACCGCACCATCCAGTGGGGCACCGTCATTCTCGACGAAGCCGGATTCATCCGGAATCCTGACACGCTGGCCGCCAAAGCCGCGCACGCACTTCCCGCCGCCGCGCGTTTCGCCCTGACAGGCACGCCCATCGAAAACGGCGTGCGCGATCTGTGGTCGCTCATGGAATTCGCCGTGCCCGGCTACCTCGGGTCGCGCAAGGAATTCGCCGAACGCTACGAGACCCCGCTAGCCGCCGGGGGCAAAGCGCCACTCATGGCCAGGCTCCGCCGCCGCATGTCGCCCTACATTCTTCGCCGCCTTAAAACCGACGTCGCCAAAGACCTTCCATCGAAGATCGAAACCATCCACGCCTGCGAACTCAACACCGTGCAGCGCGACCTCTACGCCAGTCTCATGCGCGAAGGCGCGGCCAAAGTCATGGACGCCACCAGCGCGAAAAACCAAAACCAGGCGCGGATGCATTTGCTCACCACCCTGCTGCGCCTGCGGCAAACGTGTTGCGATCCCCGACTCCTCCCCATAGATTTGGGTAGGGTGGGCGTCCCGCCTGCCCCGATTCGGCATCCTGCCGAATCGTCAGGCAAGGTGGAGGCCGTCGCCGAACTCCTTGAAGAAATCCGCGACGGCGGCCACTCCGTCATCATCTTCAGCGCCTTCGCCTCCATGCTCCGGCTCCTGGAGGAAACCGTGAAAGCCGCGGACCTCGGCTACTGTCTTCTCGATGGCCAAACGCGCGACCGCACCGCTCTCGTACAGTCCTTCCAGAATAATCCGGACAAGCGCGTCTTCCTCATCAGCCTGAAGGCCGGCGGCTACGGACTCAACCTGACAAAAGCCGACACCGTCATCCACTTCGACCCGTGGTGGAACCCCGCCGTCGAAGCCCAGGCCACCGACCGCGCCCACCGCATCGGCCAAAGCCGCGCCGTCACCGTCTATAAGCTCATCACCACCGGCACCGTTGAGGAAAAGATCCTCCGCCTCCAGCAAAAGAAGCGCGGCCTCATGGACGCCGCCCTCGACGACACCGCCCCCCTCATGGACGGCCTCACCGATGCTGATCTGCGGGAATTGCTGACGGAGTGAAAACCGGGCGTCGCCCAGAAGTCGGGTGCCTTCGCCACCCTGATTTGGGACGGAATGCGGTCTGCGACAGATCGAGCCGCTGCGACGGCCCTTTATCCTGACAATCCGCCTGAATTATTTTGTCGGAAAGGCTGACAAAAACGCAGTGCGGCTGTCTCAGCCGCACCGGGAAAACACTCCATTCCCCGCTCCACACGCCATCACCCGTCTGGCGAATGACCGCCCGCAATGAATTTGTAACGCGCACCGGTTCGGCTGAGACCGAACCACAATTTCACACACGCCATTCGAGAATACAGGCTTAAACCTCACTTAGCGATGCTGGCACGATAGACACAGGTGTGTTTGTAGGTCTCGCCGGGCTTGAGGGTGGTGGTGGGGAAGGATGGGTGATTGGGGCTGTCGGGATAGTGCTGGGTTTCCAGACAGAAGGCGCCGCGGAAGTGGTAGGTGCGTCCGGCGCGGCCTTTCTCGGGCTTGTCCATGTGATTGGTGGTGTAGAGCTGGACGGCGGGCTCGGTGGTGAGGCATTCGAGGGTGCGGCCGCTCTTGGGATCGGTGACTTTGGCGGCGGGGCGCAGGGTGCCGGGTGTTCCTTCGACGATGAAGTTGTGGTCGTAGCCGGTGCCATACTTGAGCGGGAGGAAGTCTTTCTGGTCTATGCGATCGCCGATGCGGGTTGGCTTGCGGAAGTCCAGCGGGGTGCCGGCGAGTTCTTTGATTTCGCCGGTGGGAATGAGGTCGGCGTCGGTGTCGGTGTATTGCGTGCTGTGGATCTGGGCGACGTGGTCGAGGATGGTGCCCGTGCCGTGACCCGCGAGGTTGAAGTAGCTGTGATTGGTCAGGTTGATGACGGTGGTTTTGTCGGTGGTGGCGGTGTAGCCGATGCGGAGTTCGTTGGCGTCGTTGAAGGAGTAGGTGACCTCACACTTGAGCGTCCCGGGATAGCCTTCCTCGCCGTCAGGACTGGTGTAGGTAAGGGTGGCATATCCCGCGCCTTCCTTTTCGCCGGTGCCTTTCACTGCCCACAACTTCTTGTCGAATCCCACTTTGCCGCCGTGGAGGCTGTTGGGACCGTTGTTGACGGCGAGGGTGTATTCCTTGCCGTCGAGGGTGAACTTTCCTTTGGCGATGCGGTTCGCATAACGCCCCGCGATGGCGCCGAAGAAGGGATGACCGGCCTCATACTCGGCGAGGGTTTCTTTTCCGAGGACGATGCTGTCCATCTTGCCGTCTTTGTCCGGGACGTTGAAGCTGATGACGATGCCGCCGTAGTTGGTAATCTGCACACTGGCTCCGTGTTTGTTTTCCAGGGTGATGAGTTTGGCCTCACGACCGTCTTTTAGTTTTCCAAAGGTGGTGATGACGGGGGCTTTGCTCATGGCGGAGAGGGTGGTGAGCGCCAGCGCGGCGCTGCCTGCGAGGGCGGAGAGGAGGGAGGTTTTCATGGTGTAAATGGTGTCAGCGCGGACACTCATTGAGACTTTGCGCCTGGATTGGCAAGTCTGGTTTTTCCCAGTTGCGCGGCTATACCGCTGTCCTAGTCTCGCGACCCGCACAGCCGGGCGCGCTTAGCTCAGTGGTAGAGCATTACCTTCACACGGTAGGGGTCGCAGGTTCGAAACCTGCAGCGCGCACCATTTTTCTCCTAAAGGGGATGCGGTGGCGGCGGGGAAAATGGCGAGCGGGACGCGTGAGGTTCCTCCGGTGTCACTCAGCAGGACTGGAGTCGTCCGCACTGATCAGTTGCCGCTGCGCCTGGCATCCACGAGGCGGGCGATCGCCAACGGATTGGCCTCCTGCAACTCTGCGGGCAGCGCGGCATCCGGAAAGTCCTGCCAGCAGACGGGGCGCACCCAGCGCAGGATGGCAGAGGTGCCGACGGATGTGCTCCTTCCATCGCTGGTGGCTGGAAACGGGCCGCCGTGGACGATGCTTTGACCGACTTCTACGCCGGTGGGGAAGCTGTTGCAGAGCAGTCGTCCGGCGCGGCGCTCGGCAGCGGCCATGAGTTCTGCGGCGGCGGCGAAATCTGTGGCCGTGCCGTGGAACGTGGCGGTAAGCTGGCCTTCCATCGCACTCGTCAGGGCCAGCATTCCCGCCAGGCCATCGCAACTGATAAGCAGCGTGCAGGGGCCGAAGACTTCATCGAGCAGTGAGTGATCGGCGAGGACTGACTCGGCAGTGGTTTCAAAAACGGCAGGAGTCGCGGTGTTGCCGCCGGCGGGAGTCGCGGAGGCGAGTTGTTTCACGGCAGGATGTGCGGCGAGACGCTGCCTGCCCTGGTGATAGGCGCTGCAGATTCCACCGGTGAGCATGGTGGCGCAGGGGGCGGCGGCCATGAGGCGGGAGAACTCGTCACGGAAGGCGGACACGTCTGTGTTCCGGTCGTAGAGCACGATGCCTGGATTCGTGCAGAATTGGCCCGCTCCCATGGTGGCGGAGGCATGAAGGCCGGCAGCAATCGCGGGGCTGCGCTCTGAGATTGCGCCCGGCAGAAGATAGACGGGATTCACGCTGCTCATTTCTGCGTAAACCGGAACAGGCACCGGACGCGAGGCGGCGGCATCCATCAATGCCCGGCCTCCGCCGCGGCTGCCCGTGAAGCCGACGCCGCACACGGAGGGATGCTTTACGAGCGTCATCGCGGCGGCCCGCTGATTGTCGAATATCACGGAGAACACGCCTTCCGGCAGACCGGCGGTCACCAACGCACGGCGCACCGCACCGGCAACGAGTTCCGCACTGCCAGGGTGCGCGGAATGGGCCTTCACGATGACAGGGCATCCAGCAGCAAGGGCCGACGCGGTGTCTCCGCCGGCAGTGGAAAAGGCCAAAGGAAAATTACTGGCACCAAAAACAACCACCGGTCCTATGGGCCGGAGCATGGAGCGCGTGTCCGGCTTCGGTGCCGGCTGCCTCGCGGGGTCCGCGTGGTCAATCCGGGCATCCACCCATGATCCATCTTCCAGCAGTGCGGCAAACATCCGCAACTGCCCGCAGGTCCGGCCAGTCTCGCCTTTCACCCGCCCTTCCGGCAATCCGCTTTCGGCCATGACACGATCCGTGAGCGTTTGTCCCAGGGCTTCTATTTCGGTCGCAATGTTCCTCAAGAAAGACGCACGGTCTTTTCCGGCAGTCCGACTGAAAGCCGGAAATGCGGACGCCGCCAGATCCGCAGCGTTAGCAGCCTCTTCAGCAGATGCGCTGTGATAGGCAGGCTCAAGCGCTGCGCCCGTCGCCGGATTGATGCCGTGAAAAATTGCGCCACCCTGCTGCCCGCGGTGCGCACCGATAAATGAGAGTCCTGTCAGTTCCATGTCCGCCGAGTAGACTCCAAGCCTGCTCGCCTGCAAGTGCCCTCAAGGGGTGACGCCGCAGAAAGATTCAATTCAGGACCGAAGCGCTTCCCTGGTCCGTGGATCACCGCAGACTGCCGGGGATTAAAAAGACAGCGACTTGCCGAAGATGGAATCTTCGCGGGCATCGGTCGAACGGCTGCCCGTAGGGATGAGCAGGTCCTCAGCATTGCGCAGGATTTCGCAGGCGTTCACTTCCCAGGCGAGCAGTTCTGTTCTTACGAAACGGGCAAGGTGTTGCCTCTGCGTGAGTGCCAGCGGCACATCAAGGTCAATCGCGTCCAGTTCATCGAGAATCGTCTCGTTCACTGCGGGCAAAGAAAACTCCACTGCTCCAAGCTGCGCGAAATATCGCTGCGCCTGACTTCCCTGATAGTTCTCATGCTCATCCGCCAGCAGCGGCAGCCGCACGATCATCAGTTCCGCGCATTTGTTCCAGGCCCGTGCGTGCTCCATCGCACTGTGCAGCACCGAGGCGTCATCGCACACCGGCAAAATCACCGTGACTCCGCAGTCAATTTCATCCAGCGCTTCATCAAGACGGTGGCGGAAGAAAATTTTCTGAAAGTCCGCCGCGCTGCCAGTGTGGGCATCCACGATGACAACATCAGTCTTGTCCACGAGGTCCACCAATTCGCCAGGCTCGAATCCGTCTTCGGCATCCAGCAGCACCGTGTCCATGGGCAGTTCCTGCTCCTGTGAAGTCAGCACAATTGTTTGGCGCATTCCTTTGCGTTGAACATATCCACTAATGACTGCGGTGAGCGTTGTCTTGCCGCATGCGTCTGAGTCGTTGGCGATGATGATAAGTTTTTTCATAGGGTCGTAATTTCCGTAGATACTGTACCAGATCGCGGCTGTCTGCAAGAAAAATTATCAATATTTCCATAATTTCTGAAAAAACTTAGTTTCAACGCCTCCTGCGGTATGGGCCAGGCATTCATCGTAATCCATCCTATCGGCGACGCTTCTTGTTCCGAGTTCGCCGCGGTGGATGGTTCCCGTGCGGCTGAACGCGGGCTTCTGTGGTGTCCAGCGTTTCGGCAGCCACCGACTCCGCCGCGACTTCATCGGAGGGGGCACTTTGCGCAGGCGAATTAGCCGCCGATTCCGCCGGAGGCACCTTAGAGCGCGAAGTCGTTCTCAATCCAGAAGGAGCCGCGGTGCGCGTCCTGTTACCCGGCGGCGAAGAGGCCGGAACGCTTTCTCTCCCGGCAGCCGGCAACAGGAAGGAAAGGATCAGAGTAGCTGTCAGCATCGCGAGCGAAGGCACGAGGGGAATCCAAAGATCATCCCCGCGATAAAAATACAGACTAATCCCGGCCAGCGTGATGGCAGCGACGAAGGCACCGGGCCAAAGGCGGGACTTGCGCCAATGGGTAAGCCACAAACAGAACAACAGAGTGCCCGCAGGCATCATCCACTGCTGCAGTGGCGGCAGCGGACGCATGAATCGCGCCGTCTGAATGGCGGCAAGCGCACGTGCCGTCAGATAAGCGCTCGAGACCGGGGTTCCATTAGGCAGCTTGAGGACGCGCCCGGCGGCATTGTCCTGACCGATCCAGAGCAGGCTCTGCGGCAGAGCGGCGAGGATGCTGCGCTGGGGATCATCCGGCGGGAGATTTGCCAGAGCCTGTTCACGCGTCAGAACAAACACATCGGCATTCACCGCCGGAACTTCCGGCGCGAGGGAAAGGAAGTATCGGAAGAACCCGGCGTCATCTATGGGAATGCGCAGAGACTTGCCATCTGTGATCGCGTGACCGGGTTCTACAGTGACTTCGGCAGCGGGCACACCTGACCATTCCAGCAACGCCCGCAGCGCAAGAGTCGGCACCACTTTCTCACCAAGGCGTGCGAGGAGCGGCACGCGACACCAGTCGCCATCCACGGAGAGTTCCTGCTGCCGGGGCTGCATATCAATGCCGCCCGCGCCCGGTATTGCCGGGATCGCTGACGGCCGGATACTTTTGAACCCGGGTATATTACTGACGGGACCATTGCACCTGAGCACCGGCAACCCATCCGGCAGCACCTGCGGCCCATCTCCCGCCGACACCGAAGCCGGCGCCCCGGTGATCAGCCGGGCTATGGATTTGGCTGCCGCCTCCAGGCCGCTTCCCGCTTTGTCGAACGGCAGCGGCGCTGCGATCGCCAGGGCTTTTGGCTGATAGCCCGCGAGGTTCTGTAGAATCACCTGCCAATCCCCCTGCCCCGGAGGCCAGGATTCAAACACTCTGTTCCGCTGATCCACATCATCGAGCCGTCCGAAAACCACAGCCGGCGCCGAGGATGCTACCGGTGCCTGGCCAGGCGCTGAATTCGCTTTGAGAAATTCGCGATGCACGCTGTCGAACGGTTCGAGGATGCCACGCTGCTGTTCCCGGAGCAGGAACATCCCCAGCGTACCGCCGAAGAGGAGGACAAGAAATGAATTGCGAAAGCTCATGCGGACGGAAGCAGGCCCGCAGCCTCCAGCGCGCCAGGGCGAAGAGTTAGAACGGAATCAAGCCCGGGCAGCAGCCCAGAGTCCCGGAGCACGCCCCGCAGGTTTTCCAGGGCCGGGCGGATGTGGCGGAGGAAAGCCGGTTTCCCGTCCTCGATCCCCAGCTTTCCGTAAGCACCGAGAGCCTGCATCAGCCGCTGACAGGCACACATGGCGAGCACTTGCGGATCGCAGGCGCCTGCACCGTTCAGTCCAAAGTAGTAGTCGCTCAGTGAGGCGCGCTCTTGGGCGCTCATATCCACGTAAGGATCATACAGCAGCGATGCCAAATCGTACTCCGGGCGGCCCTCTCGCAGTCCCTGGTAGTCTATCATCCAGGCCGCGCCGTCCCGAATGATCACATTCTGTGACTGAAAATCCCGGTGAACCATCGAGCGCGGCAGCGATGCCAGCGTCCGGCACATTGCTGAAAACTCCTGCTGCCGGCGCACTTCTTCCAGCCGCACTGCAGGCAAGTCGGAGAATCGCGCGGCAAATTTGGTGAAGAAATAATCCTGCTCCCACGCATAAAGCGACTCATCGAAAGGCGGCTGCAATTGGCACCGCAATTCCCCGGGGATACCGTCCCACTGCAACTCATGCACTTGAGCGATCTGCTGGAGCGCGGCCATATAAAGAGTCAAACGCTGCGCGTCATCGTTCCGCAATTCCCAAAGATCGCAGCCGCCCAGATCCTCCAGCCACGCCAGCTTTTGCGGGGCATCATGATAATAAATTTCCGGCACCCGCACTCCCGCGTGACGCAGGACTTCTGTAGCCGGGAAGAAGCTGGCATTGTCAGGCCGCCGATCCGTATAGACCATCAATATGGCACTGGCCGGGCCACCATCGCCCGCCCCCGCCCTTACCCGGAAATAGCGCCGGTCTGAGCCGCCCTTCTGTATAAGCGCCATACTTAGTCCTGCCGCGACCCATCCGGGCACACGCAGGCGTGATTGTTGGAGCAGAGATTCTTCGTCCGGGTTTTCCATGAATGATTGCGCCTGAGCGGACTTGCGGGGGGCCGGCGGCGCGGGAGTTATAGATGCGGCACGACAGCACGCAACTGCGCTCGTAAGATTGCCGTCAGGACGGGAATCACGGATCCAGAAGGACGAATGATACGCCGCGCATTCGTCATGGATCGAGCATTCATGCAGGCGCACCGGCTCGGATTCGGGCATTTTATATGGGTTTCTCGAGAAACCCCACTCGCAAACTTGCCGACGCTAATAATTTTGACTCGCAGACTCGCGAAAGGGGCAATCAAAGGAGCCTCGACGCTCAAATCTGAACCGGGAGCACTCATTATTTTGATAAATAATGCAAATAATCGCAAAAAAGAGTTGCAGGATTCTATATCTGTGATAATATCTCGACAATACCAAAACAAACCCTCACCCACATCATCGCCATGAACACTTCCGATAAAAACTCCACCGCTCTCGAAACCCTCTCCTTTATCGCCGTCGTAACCTGCGTCCTCTCCGCCGCCTGGTTCCTCGCGACGAACCTGCTCGCCTAGTCGCCCAACGCTTGAAGTCTCCGCCCTGCGGGGACCAAAGCGTTGCAGGGCGCGAGCCCTTAAATACTTTCCTCAACCCTTCGTCCCTTGCAGCCACGCTGCCGGGCGGAACTCCGGGGGATCAGCCGGGCCCGGCTGATCCCCCACTTTTTTGAGGCGAATCGGTAGAGGGAAACTCCCCTTGCTGGCAAATCCAGGCGCAGCCTACATGTCACCCGCCATGCCCAAGCCAACCCCGGCTCTCCCTGCCATCGGGATCCTCGAGTCACTCAGTGAGGAAGCCCGCGTCGCCCTTTCGGCTGCAGGACAGATTTCCAGCCTCCCGGAAGGCGCGCAGCTTCTCAAACAGGGTGATCAGCAGGAGAGGCTCTACTTTCTGCTCGAAGGAAAGCTCTGCGCCACCTGCCGCTCGGACAACAGCATCGTCGAACTCGGCATGATCATGCCTGGCGAAAGCGTGGGCGAAATGAACGTCATTGATCCGCGCAAAGCGAGCGCCGACGTGAAAGCCGCGCGCGCCAGCCGGGTGTGGAGTATATCGAAGGACGCCCTCGATGCCTTTATGGCTGCTAATCCGGAGGCCGGCATGCAACTCATGAGGGCACTGGCCGCCATGCTTTGCCGCCGCATCCGCAAGGGCGGCGACCGGATGCTCCGCCAGGCGGAAATGGCATACGCCATCTATGAGTGGCTGGACTGACCCTTGGAAATGTAACATGAAGATTACGGAATGAAAAAGCAGGACCAGCAGCAATCCCGTATTCGCGCCTTTGGGTTGGCCTGCCTCCCGGCAGTCAGCGCGGCATTTTTTCTGCTGTCGGTCGCAGGCTGCCGGACGCCGCTGCCGGGCACGGTGGAGCAATCCAGGGAAATCTCCAGCATGGCCGAGAGTCGTATCATCGCCCTGCAGCAGGGTGACCAACTGGCGATGCGGTTCCGGATGAAGGGGCGCGACGCTTACGCAACGATCACATTGCCTGACAAGGCCGCGGATTCACAGGCCGTGATGGATTTCGACGGGGACGCGAAGGAAGCCTTTGCCGTGGCGAAAAAGCACGGACGGGCACTTCCCGTGCTCGGCGTTCCGGTGTGGCAAAGACTGTCGCACAAAGTGGCAGCGGAACTCGCGCCGGAATCGCGCCGGCAGGGAGTCCTCGTCACCACAGGAGGACACGAATTGATCATCTACCGCGATGCCGCAGGCCAGCCGGTCTTTCTCCCGCTCACAGAACGACCGGCCGGCATGAAGATCATCCGCCGGCTCACTGCGGCGCAACTCGTGCCTCGACTCACCGCCGCCTTCTCTCAGACGACCGGCAGCAGCGCACCCGCCCTCGTCCTCACCGGGCAGTCGCCAGCCATGCTGAAGATTGATCCCGGCACCTCGCGGCTCACTTTCATCTCCGCGCCTCCGCAGAAAGTGATGAAGCTCCCCCTCCTGGGCGCTTCTCCGGATGTGACGGTCCGCGGGCTGCTTTCCGTTGGCCTGAGAACCGGCGCACTGGCCACCCTGAAGAACCCCGTCACCACCGCTCTCAACGGCGGCGCCAACCTCTACAGCATGGCGGGCGGGGCATTGCACGGCCTGTTCAGGCGTCTGCCGCCGGAGCCTCCACCACCGGTTTCCACGCAGCCGCCAATGGATATCGCGGCATGGGAACTGCACCTCGATAAACTGACCGGCGAGCCCCGCGTGCCCGCCACCGTCAAACTCCGTATTGATGGCGAACAGTTCTTTCCGGACTTCATTCAGGCGATCCAGGAGGCCCGCGAGAGCATTGACATCATGCTCTACATTTTCGACTCCGACGACTACGCTCTTCAGATAGCCGATTTGCTGAAGAAAAAATCGCATGAGGTCCGCGTGCGCATCATGATAGACGATGTCGCCTCGCTACAGTCGAGTCTGCTCGCACCGGAGTTTCCCGCCGCGCCCGGGCACCGCGCGCCATCAAGCATCGTGGAGTATTTGCGCCGGGACTCAAAAATCCAGGTCCATCCCATGGCCATGCCGGCACTGAGCGCCACGCACACGAAGATGATTATCATTGATGGCAGCCGTGCCTGGCTCGGCGGCATGAATATCGGGCGCGAATACCGCAGTGACTGGCACGACATGATGATCGAAGTCAGCGGCCCGCTCATCGGCTGGATGGAACGCAGCTTCGTGCGTTCCTGGGCTCACCATAGCTGGAAAGGCGACTTTGCCGCATTGTTCAGCCTCTTCCGAAGCAGTGAAAAAGCGGCCGCCCGCATCCCCGTGCCCGCCGGTGCCATCCCCGTGCGTCCACTGAGCGGCTCGGCTATTCATTCAGATATCAAGATCTCCCAGTTCGCCGCCCTCCGCG
>JANOZA010000757.1:0-2460 GCA_031429155.1 Verrucomicrobiota bacterium
GTCTTTTTTGATTTGGTTTCCATAACACCTCCAAATCATCACGATTTTGCCGCCTGGTCACCCGCACTTTTCAGATACCCTCACATCCTTCTGATCAAATCCTGTGGGATGCCTGTGAATGACTTTATGAAGTTCACGCTCCTCCGCATCGCGCTCGCCTCGCTGCTGACCATCACGCCGCTCGCCGCTGCGCCGCTGAAAGTCTATCTGATGGCCGGGCAGTCGAACATGCAGGGCTTTTGCAGCGTGAACACTTTCCCGCAGATCGAAGCGGACCCGGCGACCGCGCCGCTGCTCAAAAAAATGGTGAACGCCGACGGCACGCCGCGGGTGCATGAGAACATCTGGATTTCCACCAGCGGCTGCGCCAAAGACGACAAGCCCGGCCAACTGACCACCGGCTACGGCGGCGGAAAAGGAGGGGACCGCATCGGCCCCGAGCTGACCTTTGGCATCACCATGCAGGAGCATCTCCAACAGCTGATGCTCATCATCAAAGCCGCGTGGGGCGGCAAGAGTCTCTGCCGCGACTTCCGTCCGCCCAGCGCCGGCATTCATCCGACGCACACCAGCGCACTGGCGGAACTCAAGAAGCAGAACAAGGACACCGCCGAGTTGGAAAAAGAGTATGCCGAGGGCCACGGGAAGTACTACCGCATGATGATCAGCCACGCGCAGTCCGTGATCGGCGACATCAAGAAAGTCTATCCCGCCTACGATGCCGCGCAGGGCTACGAGCTGGCCGGTTTCGTCTGGTTTCAGGGCGAGAATGATTTCGGCGACCAGGCCACGTATCCGAATCCCGGAGCGCCGGGCGGCTTCGATGAATACACCCGCCTTCTCGCCTGCCTGATCCGCGATGTGCGCAGCGAATTGAAAGCGCCGCAGATGAACGCCGTCATCGGCGTGCTGGGCTTCAACGGCGAGCTGGAAACCGAACGCTTCCGCCAGATCGAGCCGCAGCACATTCCCTGGCTGCGCGAGTTCCGCAAAGCCATGGCGGCTCCCGCGGAGATGCCGGAATTAAAAGGCCGCGTGGTGGCGGTGCGCACCGAGGAATTCTGGGATCCGAAGCTGGAGGAACTCCAGGGCCGCTGGAAGCGGGTGAAGGCGAAGAACGGCGAGCTAAAGGCGCAGGGGCCCGGCAAGGCGGAGCAGAAGGCCGCCATGGACGAATTTCTCAAAACGGTCTATACGCCGGACGAGTGGAAGCTGATGGAAACCGGCGTCTCCCACGCCTGCTACCACTATCTGGGTTCGGCCAAAATCATGACGCGCATTGGTAGGAGCTTCGCTGAAG
Source organism: Verrucomicrobiota bacterium (assembly GCA_031429155.1). Lineage (GTDB taxonomy): Bacteria > Verrucomicrobiota > Verrucomicrobiia > Verrucomicrobiales > V1-33 > V1-33. Next base: position 1,301 of record JANOZA010000757.1, read on the forward strand.
CAATGATCGGACTCGAATCGAAATGAAACCGTAACATCATTCGCTCGCCAGCCGTCGCGGCGATGGGCCTGACATTTTTGCAGGCCCGCACATAGACCAGCGCCGACGGCGCGAAGACGTTCGCGGGGGAGTTGAAATCCTACGATGCCGCAACGGGGGCGGTCACGGTGACGCTGGCCAACGGGAAGCCAATGAAGTTTCCTCAGGACAAGCTCTCCGCGGCGGACATCTACTTTTTGAAGGACAACGGCAAGTCGGACAAGCCAGCCGGCGGGAAGAAGGGACCGGGTATCGTGAAGTCCGGGATGAGACAAGAACCACAGGCCACACCAGTAATTGAATACTGCGGGTGCCTTTGATGTGGAGTTGGAGCGTGGTGACGCCGGTGACATCCAGGGAGAAGGATTTCACCGCGCCGGGCGCGATGACTTTGGAATCCCACACTTCCTTGCCGTCGGCTATGATGGTGGCCTGCACGGCCTCGTTCGTGGCGGGGGTCGGCGGTGCGGCTACTTCCAGCGCACCACGCAGCAGCCGAAGTCCATCTCCCAGCCCGCGTCTGTTTTGCGGAAGGCCACCCCGGGCACGAGGGTGTACACGAAGCGGCGTCCGTGGCGCGGGTCACGCGCGTGGCGCAACAGACCGGCGGCGGCGAGGGCCTGTAGCTGCTTGTTCATGGCCGCGCGACGGTTGGGGCCGGCGACTGTCAGGTCCAGCGCGGCAAAGGAGCCGCCGGAGGCCAGCTTCCGCAGGATGGCGCGCCGTCCGGGATGGGCGAGCAGTTCGTAGATGAGGTCTTCGGACAAAACCGGTGCTGGCACCGGTGCGGGAGCAGGGGGTGAGGTCGGATCCATACCGGCGCATTCTACCCTCCGATCCGGCGGCGCGCAAATTCTCCCTTCTCTGCCTTCCGCTGGCTGCTGATCCCCCTCCCGCCGGACGGCTTCGGGAACAGGCACCTCCCTTGAGGAAGAACGATTCCCGTGCTGCCGTGGGTGAGACTCTTTTGGAGAAGAACGATTCCCGTGCTGCCGTGGGTGAGACTCCCCTGGGGAAGAACGATTCCCGTGCTGCCGTGGGGGAGACTCCCCTGGTGAAGAACGATTCCCGTCCAGCCGATGGGGAGACTCCCTTGGGGAAGAACGATTCCCGTGCTGCCG
>JANOZA010000758.1:0-4246 GCA_031429155.1 Verrucomicrobiota bacterium
TTTCCCGGCAGCAGTTTCGATGATATCAACAAACTCATCCTCCGCGCCACCTTCACTGACGGCTGGGGCCTCGTGAGCTGGAACTCCTCGCGCTACCGCCCGGATGATTCCGTAATGATGCGCGATGTCTGGGTCCGGCAGTCGTGGGCGCAAATGGGCAATCTTTCTCCCAATAGCCGCTACCTTCACGTCGTCATCAACGGGCTCTACTGGGGTGTCTATGACGCCTCCGAACACATCAACGACGACTATGTCGCCGCCCACGAAGGTGGCCTGCCGACGGACTGGGAGGTCATGGATTTCGGTTCTGATTACGTGGATGTAAACCCGGGCGTGACCGGCGCATGGGAACAGATGATGACGGCTGTCACCAGTTTGGCGAATGCGACTCTGGCCGCAGACATCAACACGCACTACCAGACGGTTCTCCAGTATCTCGACGCCCCTAACTTCGCCGATTATTACCTGCTCCACCAGTACGCCGAGTGCGAAGACTGGCCGCACCACAATGGCAATGCATACAGGAACAAGGCGGTGGCTGGATCGAAATTCAAATGGCTCGCATGGGATCAAGAGATCGCGCTTCAGGAAACCGGCAGTTCCAATGGGCACAACATTGACCGCATCTCTCCCGCGGCGCCCAACACGACGACGGCCAATTCTCCCGGCCCCATCTGGAACGCCCTCCGCAAGCATCCTGAGTGGCGGCTCCTCGTCGCCGACCGCGCTCATGCCCTCTTCAACAACGGCGGCCCGCTGTCCTCGACGCCGTCCGCTTCCCGCTGGCAGAGCCTCGCGGCGGTGCTCGACAAGCCCATCGTCGCCGAGAGTGCCCGCTGGGGCGACACCGCCACCGAAACACCCTACGGCGGCGACGATCTCGGCACTGATGCCGGTGTGAAACGCAGCCGTCCCGGCTATCCACTGAAGAATCCCTATCTGCGCGCAAATGATCCGCCCATTCCCGCGCCCGCGCCGTCGCAGGACTGGCTGGGCACCGTCAACTACGTCGCCAACACTTGGATTCCCGGGCTGCATAACCGCGCCAACTCCTTCGCCACCATCACGCGGCTGGCCAATCAAACGCTGCGCCTCTGGCCCGCCGCGGAGCCCCCGGCCTTTGCTCAGCACGGCGGTAATGTTCCCATCGGATACGATCTCGCGATCACGGCGCCCGCCGGGGCGATCTACTACACGCTCAATGGCACCGACCCGCGCACGCCGGTCACCGGCGCTGCGGCCGGCATCCTTTACATCGGCCCCGTTGATCTCACCGTCACCGGTCGCATCAAAGCCCGCTCCGTCACGGGCACTCCCGGCAGCGGCACGGAAATTTGGAGCGCGCTGACAGGCGCGCAGTTCATCGTCGGCACCGCCGCTTCCGCAGCCAGTCTGGCGATTTCGGAAATCATGTATAACCCGCCGCTCGACGCGGCATGGGAATACGTTGAATTGATGAACATTTCCGGCGGACCCATTGACCTCACGGGAGTGGCATTCTCTGAGGGCATCGCCTTCTCATTCGCGCCAGGGACGCTGCTCGCGGCCGGCCAGCGGATCATTCTCGCCAATGATGCCGTCGCCTTCGCGGCCCAGTTTCCCTCCGTCCCACTGCACGGCTCATACACCGGCAAACTCGATAACAACGGTGAGCAACTTGCCCTCACCGCCGCGAACGGCAGCGACATCCGGCGCTTTGCCTACAATGACAAACTGCCCTGGCCCACTGCTGCCGATGGCGATGGACACAGTCTGACGCTCATCGCTCCACAGACGAATCCCGACCACGCGCTGCCGGCAAACTGGCGCGCCAGTGTTCTCCCCGGGGGCACTCCTGGTTCCAGCGATGCGGTGTCGTTCACCGGAAACGCCGGTGCCGACACGGATGGCGACGGACTCTCCGACTTCCTTGAATATGCTCTCGGCGATCCGCCTGCCACGGCCGTGCGGCTTCCGGATGGCACTCCGGCCATGCTCCTCACCCGCCGCGTCGCTGCGGATGATGCCCGGGTCATCGTGGAATCCAGTGCCGATCTCGCGACATGGTTGCCCCTGCCGGTCGATTCTATCGTCGCCGACACGGCACCTGTGGGCGGTTTGATGACAGAAACCTGGACGCCACTCCCCGGGACGGCGCGCAGCTTCATGCGGGCGCGGGTGGAAGCCAGGTAGTCTCCCTGCCAACTCCTACCACCTCCGCGAGCGCCTGCCTGCCTGCCGCAGCGGCTCTCTTTGCGGTTCGGGATTCTCGCGGGATTCACCTGAACTTTGTTGAGGCTCGCGGCGAGCCTGTTGGGGCGGGCGCTGTTGCTGCCCACGCTGCTGCTGCTGCGGGCCGCGCTGCTGTGGCTGCTGGCGGCGTTGCTGCGGGCGCTGTTGCTGACGGGGACGTTCGTCGCGGGGCTCTCCCGGTGGGGGCGTACGGTAATCGAATCCCTCGGCCTGGCGGCGGACGATGCCGCGTCCGATGAATCGTTCCAGGGTGCGCAGTGCGCCCATGTCGTCGGGCATCACGAAGCTGATGGCGTCGCCCACGGCGTTGGCCCGTCCTGTGCGGCCGATGCGGTGGACGTAGTCCTCCACGTGCGGCGGGAAGTCGAAGTTCACGACGTGGGAAATGCCGTCCACGTCAATGCCGCGTGCAGCGATGTCTGTGGCCACGAGCACGCGCACCGCCCCGCTCTTGAAATCCTGGAGTGCCTTGAGTCGCTGATTCTGCGACCGGTTGGCGTGCAGCGTGGCGGTGCTGATGCCGTCCCGCGCGAGGCGTTTGGCCACACGATCCGCGCCGTGCTTGGTGCGCGTGAAGACCAGCACCATGTTCATCGTATTGTCGCGCAACAGGTGAGCCAGCAGCGAGGGCTTGTGCGCCTGCGACACTTCATAAATGAACTGCGCCACTGTCTCCGCCGGATTGTTGCGCCGGCCGATTTCCACTTTCTTCGGTGAATGCTGGAACTCCTTCGTGAGCACTTCGATTTCCTTGGAGAGCGTCGCCGAGAAGAGCAGCGTCTGGCGCTTCTGAGGCAGAGCCTTTACGATCCGGCGAATGGCGGGCACGAATCCCATGTCTAGCATCCGGTCCGCTTCATCGAGCACGAGATACTCAAGCGCTCCGAAATCAGCGTGCCCTTGGCCCATCAGATCCATCAGGCGTCCCGGCGTGGCGATGACGACATCCACTCCCGCGCGCAGCGCCTCAATCTGCGGACGCTCGCCGACTCCGCCAAAGACTTTGGCGATGCGCAGCGGAACGTGTTTACCGTAGGCGATTACGTTTTCCTCGATCTGCACCACCAGTTCCCGTGTCGGGGCGAGCACCAGAGCGCGGGTGCGGCGGCGCCCCTGCTGCGGAGGTGCGCCGGCCATCATGGTGAGCAGCGGCAGGGTGAAGGCCGCGGTTTTTCCCGTCCCTGTTTGGGCGATGCCGATCATGTCATGTCCCGCGAGCACGAGTGGCACAGCGGCGGCTTGAATGGGGGTGGGTTCAGTGTAACCGGCCTCACTGATGGCCTGTAGAATGCGGTCATCTAGACCAAGGGAACGAAAAGGCATAAGCCGCACCATGTCGCGGTTCTGCGGAAATGCACGCGATTCCCTGGTTTTCGACCTTACTGGCCCAGCCACCACGATTCCGGCGGTTCGGCGTAGGGACGGAAAGTCTCGAGCGTGCCGGCCTGCTCGTTGTAGAAGATGGACCGGTGCAGGCCGAGCGTGCTGGCGGCGGGAGTGTCGATGAGGCTGGAGGAATCGTTGGCGCTCATCTGGAAGACGACGCGCATTTCGAATTCGCTCAGCGCCTTCCGGTTCATGCTTCGGTTCACGTTATTAAACGTGTCCACGGTGGGAATGAGGTGGATGCCGAGCGAACTGCCCTCGGTGATGATCTCGTTGAACTGCGAGCCGGTGTCCGCGCCGGCATCCTCGCCGCCAAAGCGGAAGTCGTCCTCCTGACGCAGCTTCTTGAAGCGGTGAAGCTGGTGGATGAAGACGAAGATCGCGGGCGCGGTGTCGGCCTGAATTTCGCCGCTGCTGCGGGCTTTCAGTTCGGTCGCGAGTTTGTCCATCAGCGCAGGCACTTCCTGAGTGCGGACCTCGGCGAATCCGTGCGGCATCGCTTTGCCCAACTGCTCGATGAACTCCGCATCCTGCGTGCCGGGCGGCGCGCTGTGGACGAAGTAGAATTGCGCGGTGCCCGCAGGATACTGCGAAGCCAGGGCGCGGGCGGACAGAGCGATCATGTTGA
>JANOZA010000759.1:0-3368 GCA_031429155.1 Verrucomicrobiota bacterium
GCCGCTTCCCCCACGGAACAGCGCAACCCCCGCTCGCTGCATCTCGACACCATGCCGCTGGCCGCCGCCGTGGATCTCATGCTCAACGAAGATGCCCGCGTGCCTGATGCCCTCCGCGCCGAGCGATCCGACATCGTTTGGATGGTGGAGAAAATCATCCGTGCCTTCCGCAAAGGAGGTCGTCTTTTCTACGTCGGTGCCGGAACGAGCGGACGCCTCGGCGTCCTGGACGCCAGCGAATGCCCGCCCACCTTCCGCGTTCCCCGGGAGCAGGTGCAGGGAATTATCGCCGGTGGCCAGACTGCCCTCTGGAGCGCCGCAGAAGGTGCCGAGGACGACGCCCGCGCCGGTGCGAGTGCCATCGCGCACCGCCAGATCGGCAAACACGATGTCGTCATCGGCATCGCCGCCAGCGGTCGCACGCCCTTTGTCTGGGGAGCCCTCGCCGCGGCCAAAGCCGGCGGTGCCGTCACCGCACTCGTCACCTTCAATCCTGCGATGAACAACCTCCGCCAAACAATCGCGGATCGAATCATCGCGCCCGATGTCGGCCCCGAAGTGCTGACCGGCTCCACCCGCCTCAAGTGCGGCACCGCCACCAAGTTGCTGCTGAATATTTTCACCACTCTGGCCATGAGCCGCACTGGCAAAGTCCTCAGCAATCTCATGGTGGACCTCAACCCCTCCAACGTGAAACTCCGTGACCGCGCTGTGCGCATCGTCAGTGAATTGACCGGTGCCACGCAGGAAAGTTCCGGTGCATCTCTGGAGGAAAACGACTGGAACGTGAAATCCTCTGTGAGGGCCCTCCGCAAGCTCAGCCGATGAGCGCCTCCAGTCGCTTTGCCGAAACGGGTACCGCAGTCCCCAGTTCCTGCGCGAAAATGGAAACGCGGTACTCCTCCAGCAGCCAGCGAAAGGTGTCGCGATTCTCTGGCAGCACTGACTTCTCCCATCCGGCGAAAGCGGCGAGTAACCTCGCCTTCTCAGCGTCCTTTGCCGGATGCGGCGCGGCGCGTTCGGCGCGCATGAGAATGGCTTTCAGGTAGCGGGAAAGATGAGGCAGTCGCGCGTGCGGTGTGCGGGCGAGGAAGTCAGGCGGCACCAAACGCGCCACGTCCTGGTCCATGCCGGCATAACGCTTCGGCGAGGTCAGAACTTTGTCGCGGAGATCAAGGATGGACTTCGTGTGCTCCCGCAGTTTGGAAATGAGCACGGGAAATTCCCGTCGGGCATCGGTGATCATTTTTTCAAAACGCGCTGCGCTGTATGGCGGATCGAGTCGCAGCGTGTGGTCCAGAATGTGGACGAAGGCAGACTGCTGCAGCGTCTCGCTCGTCAGCGACGCCGGCGCGAGTTTTGCACTGACAGCCGTCAAAGCGTCCTGAAGGCTGACGGGCTTCTTCACTGCAGAGGAAATAGTGAGGCATCGGAGTTCCCTCCGCAGCGAGACGATATCCTTGGCGAGGACCAGTTCGGCGAGCCTTCGGATGCCTGCGGGCATAGCCGCGGCGGCGTCTTCCGGTTTGCGGAAAAGCCGCACGTCAACTTCTCCGTCCCGGACTGCGAGTCCCGGAAATGCCAGAACCGGATGACCACCGACATCCTCCACACGGATGCTCTCCGGCAAATCGCCAAAGCTCCAGGCTGTTACGGCCGGCTGTTCCCACTTCCCTGCGGCGTGGTCCCATGCCCGGCTGCGCACATCGCGCTTTTCCACTTCGGTGCGGATGGACGCGAGATCACGAGTGGTCGTGATCGTCTTGTTCTGATGATCCAGCACTTCCACCCGAGGCTGAAGGTGCGAAGGCACACTTCCCACGGGCCAGTCAGATGCGGTGACGCGCAGTCGGTAGCGGCTGGAAAGAAACGCCGCAAGTTCGTCGAGAAATTCGCCGCGCCCTGGTGAGAAAGTAGTGGCGATTTCCTTGATCTTCGGCTCCACCGGCTGGAGATCGCGGCGGAGGTTCTTAGGCAACGCACGCAGGAGCACACCTGCGAGTTCTTCACGCAGACCGGGCACGATCCATTGCAACTGACCGCTCGTGAGCACCGCGGCGACGGTCAGCGGCACCTGCACCGTGACACCGTCATCCTCGCTGCCGGGGCTGTAGTTGTAGTGCAGTGGCAGCACGGATTGGCCGAGCGAAACCTTGTCGGGGAACAGCGCCAGTTCCTCCGGCGCGGCAGTTGCGCCGGATAGATCGCTCTCTGCGGCACGGAGAAAATCCGGCTCTTTGGCGAGGCGGGCACGGTAGAGCTTATTTAGATCGTGGACGGAACTGATGTTCTCCAGCCGCTGCCGGTAGAAGCCGTAGAGCGCCTCTTCCACGGCCCAAATCTTGTTGCTGCGCGCCCGGGAAAGAGCAGCCTTCAGCCTGGAGCAGAGCCGGAGGTTATCCGCTGCGAATCGCAGCGTCACGGCGCTCTCGGATTCCTCCATCAGAGCACTGCGGATGAAGATTTCGGTCGCAGCGGCAGCGTTCACTTTGCCGTAGTCCATTTGCCCGCGGCGCACCTCCAGACCGTGAACCAAAACCCGTTCGGTAACGACCACACGTCCACTCTTCTCCTCCCATCGAGGCTCGCTGAAACGATGCTCGCACAGGTGCGGCGCGATCTTCTCAATCCACAGCGGATCTATGCGCGCCACGTTTCGCGCAAACAGTTGCGATGTCTGCACGATCTCCCCAGCAACGATCCACGCTGGCTGCTTTGACTTCTCACCCTCCTTCTTCTGCTTCGCAGTGCGCTCGTAGAGGTGTGAGCCAGGAAAGATCGTGACCATGCGATTACCCGCTGCCTTGTAAAGATTCCGCTCATCGCGCACAGCGATGTGGCCCACCAGTCCCGAAAGAATGCTGCGATGAATGCCATCCTCATTTACCTGCCGCGAAAACGCTGGCACGCGGGCATCGTCCTCATCGCCCATAGCATCGCATAGTTGCCGGTGGATATCGCGCCACTCAGTCATGCGCAGAAATGACAGATAGTTCTGCCGGCAAAACTTTCGCAAGGCATTGCGGCTGCCTTTGCCGTCCTGATTCGGCATCGCCTGCCAGATGCGCAGCAAACTGAGGAAGTCCGAATGCGGCACGGCGAACGCGCGGTGCGCCGATGCGGCTTTCTCTTTCTCCGACTCCGGACGCTCCCGCGGATCGGGAATGCTCAGGCCTGCAGCGATGACGAGCACTTCCGGCAGCGCGTTGTCGTCCCGCGCCTCCAGCAGCATCCGGCCGAGCGAAGGATCAAGCGGCAGCCTCGCGAGTTCCCTGCCGAGCGGCGTGAGATTCTCCTCCTCGTCCAGCGCGCCGAGTTCGTGCAGGAGCGCATAACCGCCGCGGATGGCGGCTGATTGCGGAGGCTCA
>JANOZA010000760.1:0-7686 GCA_031429155.1 Verrucomicrobiota bacterium
CTCTGCGGCGTCGGCGGCGGCATCTTCATGGTGCCCATGTTCGTCACCTTTCTCGACCTCAACATCAAGCAAGCCATCGCCACATCGCTCGCCGTCATCATACTGACCGCCCTCGCCGCCACTATATCCAATCTCCAGTCCGCCACCCCTCTCATCCAGTGGCCCCTTTTCTTCGCTGCGGCCGGCGGCTCCGTCTTCGTCAGCTACTTCGCGTCTGAGAAAATGAAACTCATGGCCAACGAAACCCTCACCCGCATTCTTGCCGTCGTCCTCATCAGCGCAGGTATCTGGATGTGGTTTTCCTCTTCATCAAAGTCCAAATCGCCACCTACCTCCTCCTCCTCTTCCTCTTCCTCTTCCTCTTCCTCTTCCTCTTCCTCTTCCCCCTCATAATTCCCATCCGCTCCGGCTCCGCATTCTGCATTTTTCATTCTTCATTCTTCATTTTCACATGATCCCCAACGTCCTCGCTGAACGCTACGCCTCTCCCGTCATCACCTCCATCTGGTCTCCGGAGGGCAAGATCCGCCTCGAACGCGAACTCTGGATCGCGGTGATGAAAGCGCAGCGCGCTCTCGGCCTCGACATTCCCGCCGAAGCCATCGCCGCCTACGAAAGCGTGAAGGACACCATCAACGTAGCCAGGATCATGGAGCGCGAGCGGGTGACCCGCCACGACGTGAAGGCCCGCATTGATGAATTCTGCGAACTCGCCGGCCACGAGCACATTCACAAAGGCATGACCAGCCGCGACCTCACGGAGAATGTGGAGCAGTTGCAAATCTTCCGCTCGCTCCAGCAGGTCATGGTAAAAAGCGTCGCCGTCCTCGCCGCCCTGGCACGCCGTGCGGTAGAGACGCGCGACCTCATCCTCACTGCCCGCACGCACAATGTCGCGGCGCAAACGACCACCTTTGGTAAACGCCTCGCTATGTTCGCGGAGGAACTTCTCGGCGGCCTCACCGCACTGGAACACCTCGTCGCCACCTACCCCGTGCGCGGCATCAAAGGAGCCACCGGGACACAACTCGATCAGATCAATCTTTTCGGCGGCGACGCGCAAAAGGTCGCCGCTCTGGAGCAGCAAATCGCCCAGCACCTCGGTCTGCCGTCCGCGTTCACTGCCGTCGGCCAGGTGTATCCACGCAGCCTCGATTTCCGCGTCGTCAGCACTCTATGCGATCTCGGAAGCGGCCCCGGCAGCTTTGCCAAAACCATGCGCCTCATGGCCGGACACGAACTCGCCAGCGAAGGCTTCGCCCCCGGCCAGACCGGCTCCAGCGCCATGCCCCACAAGATGAACAGCCGCTCCTGCGAGCGCATCAATGGCCTCCATGCCATCCTCAAGGGCCATGTCACCATGGCCTCCGCGCTGGCCGGCGATCAGTGGAATGAAGGGGACGTCTCCTGCTCCGTCGTCCGCCGCGTCGTTCTGCCTGACGCCTTCTTCGCTCTCGATGGTCTGCTCGAAACCTCTCTCGTCGTCCTCCAGCAAATGGAAGTCTATCCCGCCGTCGTGCAGCGCGAGACCCAGCGCTACCTGCCCTTCCTGCTCACCACGACCTTCCTCATGGAAGCCGTGAAAAATGGTGTCGGCCGCGAAACAGCTCACGAAGTCATCAAGGAACACGCCGTCAAAGCCGCCCGCGGACTGAAGGACGGCACCCTCACCGACAACAATCTCCTGGATGAACTCGCCACCGACGAGCGCCTCGGTCTCACCCGCGAACGCCTCACTGAACTCTTCCACGCCGGGGCCGCCAAAACCGGAGCTGCAGCCGATCAGGTGGATGCCGTCGCCGGCGCGGCACAATCCTGGCTGAAGAAGCATCCCGCCGCTGCCAGCGTGAAGCCCGGGGAGATTCTGTAGGATTTACTCCCCCGTGCCCAGCAGGGCGTAGGACCGCTTTCCTTTGCGCAAGAGAACCGCGCGGTCGTGGAGAAGGTCGGCGGCCGAAATGGTGCGCGCGCTGTCCTGACAGCGCTGGCCGTTGAGGTAAATGCCGCCACCGTCAATGTCTTTGCGGGCCGGGCCTTTGCTGCTGGCGAGGCCTGCGGTAACGAGGGCTTCCGTCAGCGCTACCCCCGCAGCGAGAGTGGCGGCGGGGATGGTGGCGGACGGGACTTCGCCCTGGAGAATGTCGAGTGTCGCAGGCGTGAGGCCATCGAGGCTGCCGCCGAAAAGGATGCCGGTGGCGCGCACGGCCTCGGCACAGGCGGATTCTCCGTGGATGATCGTGGTGACCGCTTTGGCCAAAGCATTGTGAGCTTCACGTGCGCCTGGATTGGTCGCGTGCGCAGCTTCGAGCACGGTGATTTCCTCCTGCGAGAGGAAGGTGAAGTATTTCAAATAGCGAACCGCGTCACGGTCGTCGGTGTTGATCCAGAACTGGTAGAACTGATAGACGCTGGTCCGTTTCGGGTCGAGCCAGACCGTGCCGCTCTCGGTCTTGCCAAACTTGGTGCCGTCAGCCTTTGTGATGAGGGGCATGGTGAGCCCCCAAGCGCGGCGTTCCAGTTTCTTGCGGATGAGTTCCATGCCCGCAGTGATATTGCCCCACTGGTCGCTGCCGCCGATTTGCAGCTCGCAGCCATAGACGCGCGCGAGATGGTAGAAGTCATACGCCTGAAGCAGCATGTAGCTGAATTCGGTGTAGCTGATGCCGACATCGCGATCCTCCATGCGCGCGCGCACGGATTCCTTGGCGACCATCTGATTCACCGTGAAGTGCTTGCCGACATCGCGCAGGAAATCGAGAAAGCTCACCGGCCCCAGCCAGTCGGCGTTGTCCACGAGCCGCGCGGGATTTTTCTCCGCGTCGAAATCAAGGAGCCGCGCGAGTTGGGGGCGAATGGCGGCGACGTTAGCTTCGATATGCTCCTTCGTGAGCAACTGCCGCTCCTGCGACTTCCCACTGGGGTCGCCAATGCTGCCCGTGGCTCCGCCGGCGACAGCCACCGGATGGTGCCCGGCCAGTTGAAACCTCCGCAGCGCCAGAAGCGGCACAAGGCTGCCCGCGTGCAGGGAGTCCGCTGTGGGATCGAACCCGCAGTAGAGCGTGACCGGCCCGTGGCGCAGCCTTGAGGGCAGGCCGTCTTCCGCCTCGCCGCCATCGGTGCGCCCGGTGTAGTCTTCGAGGAGACCGCGCCACTGGAGTTCGTGAAAAATGTCCATGTCCTTGTCGGTTATCGTTTCATCAGCGACTCGATCTCGCCTGCCTCCACCGGGATGTCCTCCATGAGGTCCACCACGCCGTCAGTGGTAATCAGCACATCATTCTCCAGCCGCACGCCGAAGCCCTCCTCCGGCAAATAGATCCCGGGCTCCACCGTCATCACCCAGCCGGCGGCGAACGGCGCGCCGATGTTGGAAACATCATGCACATCCAGCCCCAGAGGATGGCCAAGGCCGTGCATGAAGTATTTCTTCAACGCTGGTTTATCCGGATCCTTCTTGTCGGCGGCTTTGATTTCCTTCGGCGTGATAAGCTTCAGTTTGAGCAGTTCTTCCTGCATCATCGCTTCGGCTTCCTTCTGCCAGTCCTTCGGCAGCTTGCCGGGCTTGAGTCCGGCGATGGAGGCGCGCATGACGCGGAGCACCGCGTTGTACACTTCCTTCTGCCTCTTCGTGAACTTCCCGCTCACCGGAATCGTGCGCGTCATGTCGGCGTTGTAGTTCGCGTAACTGGCGGCCACATCCAGCAGCAGGAGGTCGCCTTTTTTGCAGGGTTGATCGTTGTCGTTGTAGTGAAGGACGTTGGCATTCGCGCCGGACGCGATAATGGCATTGTAGGCAAAGCGCCCCCGGCGGCGGATGAATTCGTGCGCGAACTCCGCCTCCACATCGCATTCGGTAACGCCAGGCTGGACGAGCTTCAACACGCGTGCGAAGCCGTCACGCGTGATGGCGCACGCCTCCTTGAGCAGTTCGATCTCCTGCTTCGACTTCACAACACGCAACTCGTGCATGAGCCTCGCCAGCCGGTGGTAGCTGTGCAACGGCCAGTCCTGCCTCGTCTGGTGAACGAAGCGCGACTCCCTCGTCTCCACGACGACATCCGCGCGGGTGTGCTCATTCGAGTTGAGAAAAACGTGATCGCTCTCGCACATCAACCGGCGCATCATCATGGGAAATTCGTTCAGCCAGTGAATGCGCTCAATGCCTGAAATTTTCTGCGCCTCCTCCTTCGAGTGTTTGTGGCCCTCCCAGACCTTGATGTGGTCATTCGTCTCCCGCAGGAACAGCATTTCCCGGTGCTTCTCCTCATGCGCATCCGGGCAAATGACGAGAATGCTTTCCTCCTGCATCACGCCGGCCAGGTAAAAGAGATCGCTGTTCGCCACCGGCGTCATCGAACCGTCCGCATTCGTCGGCGGAATGTCGTTGGCGTTGACGATAACGAGCGAGCGTTCCGGCAGCATGGCGCGGAGGCGGTCGCGATTGTTTTTGAAGAGGCTGGAAGGAATAGGCGCGTGTTTCATGCCCGGCGATGTGTCCCCGCTGAACGCACCGGGCAAGTGAGGAATCCCCGTACTCGTGGGCCCGCTCCATGCGCTGGCACTCATGGGCGGTGCTCCGTTCCACCGCCGCGGCCCCGACCGCGTTGGCGCACACTTCGACGATGCGCTTGATCGCCAACAGGGTTTCAATACGGCTAGGAAGCGGTCGCGCCCGACATTCATCCTTCATCCTTCTGCCTTTCCCAACACGGCCCGCCCGGCTTCCTGAAAGTGCCCGGCCCCCATCAGCCCAGCTTCGCCGACCTCAAGGGCAACCGCCAGCTGCTCAGCACCGGCCATCCCGGCGGCGACGACCGCGTCTCCCTCTTCCTCATGGACTACCCGCGCCGCGAGCGCCTGAAAATCCCCGGCCACACCCGCGTCCTCGACGCCCGCGAACACGCCGACCCCGGCGGCCTTTGCGACCAGCTCAGCCCTTCACCCGGGCTGCGCGGGAAAATCGAGCGCCTCGTCCTCATCGAAACCGTGAGCTGCGACTGGAACTGCCCGCAAACCATCACCCCGCGCTTCACCGAGGCAGAAATCGAGGCGCACATCGCCCCGCTCAAGGCGCGGATTGCAGAACTCGAAACCCAGGCCGCCACCCGCAAGGCTTGATGGATTCCATCGCGGATTTCCCCTGCGTTCGCAAGGGCACCACCAGCTTCGGGTTCATCCTTCTGCCTTTCCCCACACGGCTCGCCTCCCGCCGCGTGAGCCAGGTCGCGGTCAGCAAGGGCGGTGTCGCAGGCCATGATGAGTAAGATTTGGCGGCGGTTGAGGCTCACGACTGGAATCGCTCTTTGATGTAAGCATTCATCTCGCTAAGCGGAATCTCCTGCGAGGAGTTGCCGCTTCGCGCATAAAACTTCTCCGTTGGCTGTCCGTTTTTGTCCTTCGCTTTCAAAATCACCGGCTCCTTCGCGGCTGCCGTTTCAATCTGGCAGACTTCCTTTTCACCGACTTGGTGGAACTTGATTACGACCTTGCTCGTCACGAATCCGGTGCCGAATTGCTGGTTCAGCAAATTGCGAAGATGCAACTCGAACTTGTCGCGATCCACGCCGCCCAATGAGTGGTAATCGGGTTCAAGCCCGAGTACTTCGCCGTCGTCGCCGACGCCGATGAGAAGCGTGCCGCCATGCGAGTTAGCGAACGCCGCGACCGTCTTCATGATGACCTCCTCCAACTTTTTGTTCGTCGTCCCTTCCTTCACGTCCCAGCGCAGCGTTGACTTGAACTCCAATTCGTCGCTTTCACCTTCCGCTATCAAATCTTCCAGCGACACAGGCGCGACCGTTTCTTCTGTAGCAGTGATCTTGTCGAGGAAGGTGTTCAGGTTCCTCGCGAGTATCTTGCGACGTTCGTCGAGGAACTGCTCGTAGTTCTCGATCTTCCACAGTTCCACGTCCTCGGGGATGCATTGGAGTTCGAGCGCCTTGGGAAACTTCTTCTTCACCTCGGCGAGGTAGTCCGCTGCGTGAGCGGCGGACTTGCTGCGATTGGCGACCTGCGTGAGAAACGCCCTATTCGTCAACTCTTGGGCCAGTGCATATTTCACCCGGTTGCCCTCGCCGTAGCCGACTTCCTTCAACTTCGAGTAAGGGAAGATGTGATCCCGCTCCAGTTGGTATTTGGCTCCCATGTTTTTCCGCAGGCTCATCCCCGTGGTGAAGCAGACCGCGCCACGGCTCTTGAGATACCATCGCACCATGCTGAATAGCGGGTGCTGGATGGCGCGGCCCACAAACTCGGCGGGCAGAATCTCAAGCCGGTTCTCTTCCGCGATGACTTGGAGCAGCGCATCGAATGGCTGCGGAGACTCCGCGACCGTCCGCAAATCCCGGTCCAGCTTCTGCGGCAACTGGCTGACGTAGCGTGTCCGCACCTGCGAGTAGAAGAACCATTTCACCATCTTTCGGATTTCAGCGTCAGTCAGGTGCGTGCCGTTCTTGTCGAAGCAATAGACGATGATGGGCACCAGCGCGTAAGGGGAGTTGATTTCGTCCGTGTGGTCCACGAAGGCATTCGCCCGCATCAGATTCACCACGTAGTCGAGCACTTGTTTTTCCAGACGGTCCCACGCCGTGCGAATCTTCTCGTTGTTCTCGGCATCGTGCAGCTTTCGCATGTCGGAACCCATGTGGTAAAGGCAGCCGAGGAGGACATAGACGATGAAATCCAGTTTGAACACGAAGCCCTCCTTTTCCAGAGCAGCGAGTTTCGACTTGAAGCGGTCGCGGGCTTGCGGCCAGTAGCCGGAAATCTGCGCCAAGGCGAGTTCGGCATCGGTGAGAGCCACGCCGCTGGCGTTGACCTTGTAAAAGATGTCAATTGCTTCGCGGATGCTCGCCTTCACAGGAATCGTCTGCTCGGGAAACTCGCGGGCGAGGATGTTCTCGATGGCACGTGTGTTGTCGTCTATTCTGTCTTCCCGCTGACGTGTGACTGTTTCGCCCTTCTCCTCCAGCGCGCGCACGACGTCACGGGCCCGAATCTTCCGCTGGAAAACGTCTGTGATATTCTGCCAGAGCGGATTGTTCTCCATCCGCGTCTTCATGTAGTAGGAAAGCTCCAGCGTCTCCAATTGCACGAAGAGTTCTCGGGTGTCGTTCATGATCTCCGGGGCCGTGTAATAGGGGGGAATCACTCCACGGATGAGCATGTAGAGCGTCGTCACACGTTGCTGGCCGTCCAGCAGCAGCTTCACCGCACCCTGTTTCTCGTTGTATGCGTGCGGCCCTTTCAATTCCGGTGGCTTCGCCGTTTCCCACGTCAGCATCGTGCCCGTCGGGTATTCCTTGATAAGCGAGTCGATGAGTGATTTGGCATCGTCACGTTTCCAAACATATTCGCGCTGGAAGGCGGGAACGAACAGTTGGTTCTCGTCGATTTTTTCAAGGATAGTGGAAATCTTCATGTGTGTTTGGCTCGTGTTGTTTGAGTCATTGTTTCGGCATCACATCCGGATACGGCCCAAGGAACCGCTCGCCGTTGAAGTGGGTTATGTGGTCGGGGTCTTCGGTGGTCCAGACTTCGGATTCCCAGGCGATGTGCGAGACGAAGGTCTGCATGGTGCGGCGATTCTCGAAGGCGGTGACGAAGTCGAAACCCGCTTGGCAGCCGGCGAACAGATCCTTGAGTTCCTTGCGGCGCTTGCCGTCCACCGGGCCGGCGCTGGTGACG
>JANOZA010000761.1:0-8968 GCA_031429155.1 Verrucomicrobiota bacterium
GGTCGTGTATGATTTCGCCTGAAAGGTGACGACGAAAATTTGGATGGACTGACTTTAGGGTCACCGGCACTTTCGGGGCCAGTATCCATTCGCTGCCATGCCCTTCTCCAGCCCCATCACCACCGCCAGCCGTCTGGCGGCAGTGGAGCTGTTGACCAAATGAACCCATGCCGCAAGCCGCCGGGTCAACGCAGCCGGCGGCGGTTAGGCGATCCGCCCTCGTGTTCGGGCGCAACCATTAGCAGTCCGCAGTTCAAAACCGCCCCCCCTTTCCCACCCTAAACCAAGCGCGCGGGAATTCGGTCTGTGCGCAGACTGACGAATCCTGCGGCGTCAGGGCGCAGTTGAATTTTCTGAAACTGCCCATGAGAAAGCATCGCGGGGAATTTACCGCTGGCGCTCCCGGGGGGGCTTTGCTTTGTAGCCCGCCCAACACGCGCCGTGGAAGACAACTACAAGGTAAAACTCGACATTTTTGAAGGTCCGCTCGACCTCCTCCTCTACCTCATCAAGAAGGACGAGGTGGACGTGCTTGACGTGAACATCGAGCGCATCGCCAAGCAATATATCGGCTACCTCGACACCTTCAAGATGCTGAACATTGACCTCGCTGGCGAGTTCATCGTGATGGCGGCCAACCTGATGTATCTGAAAAGCCGCACGCTCATCCCCAAGCCCGTGCAGCCGCCGGAGGAAGACGGGGATGATGACGATCCGCGGTGGGAACTGATCCGGCAGTTGATCGAGTATAAGAAATTCAAGGATGCGGCCGGATTCCTCTCACGGCGGCAGATGATGATGGAGCATGTCTATCCCGCCACGCCGGAGGTGCCGGAACTGAAGAAGGAAGAGACCGCCGGATTCCCGGAACTGGGGATTTTCGATCTGATCCGCGCCTTCCAGAAAGTGCTCAACCGCTTCCAGAAGGAGGACTTAAAGGAGATCGCCGACGACCGCTTCACCGTCTCGGACAAGATCGAATATCTGCTCAACCACGTGGAACCAGGGACGAGCATTCCGTTCCTGAGCCTGTTTGCCAGCGCCACTTCCCGCGACGAAGTCATCGTCACCTTCGTGGCCATGCTGGAGTTGATGAAAATGCGTCAATTCCGGGTGACGCAGGACCATCTTCTGGGAGAAATCACTCTCTTCCGCAATGAGCACACCTGACCTGCATCCCGTCCCATGACCAACGAATTAGATTCCATCGTGGAAGCCCTCATCTTCGCGTCGCCGGAAGGCGCCTCGACTAAAGAAATCGCACGCTGCGTTCGCTCCGCCGCCGCCACGGCTGCGGAGACCGAGCCGGAAAACCCGCCGGAGAACATCACCCGGCACGCCGCTGTGACCGAAGAGGACGTCGTGGCCGCCATTTCCCGACTAAACCTCGGCTATCTCGAAACCGGGCGGGCCTTCCTGCTCCATGAACGGCCCGCCGGCTGGCGCATCATGAGCCGGATGGACTACGCCCCATGGGTGCGCGAGTTGTTCCCTGACAAGAAGCCCGCCCGTCTCTCACCGGGCGCACTGGAGACTCTGGCCATCATCGCCTACCGCCAGCCGCTCACCCGCAGCAGCATCGAAGCCGTGCGCGGCGTCGGGATTGACGGGCCGCTCCAGACATTGCTCGACCGCAACGTCGTCCGCATCGCGGGACGCGCTGATTTGCCAGGCCGGCCGCTGCTTTATGAGACGACGGAGTTGTTCCTGGAACACTTCGGAGTCCGCACGATTGATGAACTCCCCAACGCCGCGGAACTCCGCAGCGTCAAACTCCCCGAACCCGAACCGCCCGCAGAGCCGGCACCGGCACAAACCGAGCTCCCTCTCGAAGGAGTGGAGTCCCCTCCCCTGCCGGTGGACGAGAAGCCCAAGAAGAAAGGCCGCGGCAAAAAGCAGGCGGAAGAAGCCCCTCCGGTGGAGCCGCCTGCCGAGGAAGCCACCTGGTCCGCACCCGAAGAAGCACCCCCACCGGCTGAATAGTCTGTAATGCCCCGGCGCTTCCGGCGTATCGCGGGTTCCCGTTTTTCTCCCCAGTCCCATCACTCCCATGTGGAAAGGCCGATTCCAAAAAGCAACCTCCAGCCTCGTGCAGCGCTATGGCGAGAGCATCAGCTATGACTGGCGGCTCTACCCGCACGACATCGCGGGCAGCATGGCGCACGCCGAAGCGCTGGCCCGCGCTAAGATCATCACCCGCGCGGAACTCACCGCCATTCACTCCGGGCTGAAAAGCATCAAGGCGGACATCGAAGCCGGGAAATTTGAGTGGAAGCCGGAACTCGAAGACGTTCATATGAACATCGAGAGCGCCCTCACTCAGCGCATCGGTGCCCCCGGCGCCAAGCTCCACACCGCCCGCAGCCGCAATGATCAGATCGCGCTCGATTCCCGCCTCTACTGCCGTGCGGAGACGCAGACCATCCTCGACCTCGTGCGCGGCCTCCAGCGCTCGCTCGTGACCCAGGGCTTGAAAAACCAGGCCGTCATCATGCCCGGCTATACGCATCTCCAGCGCGGGCAGCCGGTGCTTTTCGCACACCACCTGCTCGCCTACGTGGAAATGCTGGAGCGCGACGCCGCGCGGCTCACGGACGGATTGAAGCGCATCAACATCATGCCGCTCGGCTCCGGCGCGCTCGCCGGGTCCACCATTTGTCTCGACCGGGAGTTCGTCGCCGGGCGCCTCGGATTCGATAGTGTCACCCACAACAGCATGGATGCCGTCGCTGACCGCGACTACATCGCCGAGATGATCTTCTCCATCGCGCTCATGGGCATGCACCTTTCGCGGCTCAGCGAGGACATCATCCTGTGGGTCAGCGCGGAGTTCGGATTCGTGACGCTCAGCGACGCGCACACCACCGGCAGCAGTCTCATGCCGCAGAAGAAAAACCCGGACGTGGCCGAACTCACCCGCGGCAAGACCGGGCGGCTCTACGGAAATCTCACCAGCATCCTCACTACGCTCAAGGGTCTGCCGCTCACGTACAATCGCGACATGCAGGAGGACAAGGAACCGCTCTTCGACTCCGTGGACACCATCAAGCTCGCCCTCGAAGTCTTCGCCGAGATGATCGCCGGCATGTCGGTGAATGCCGAACGCGTCCGTGCCGCCGCCAGCGATCCTTTCCTCCTCGCCACCGACCTCGCTGACTGGCTCGTGCTCAAAGGAGTGCCCTTCCGCCAGGCGCATGAGATCATCGGCAAACTCACGGCGCACAGTCTCGCCACCGGCACCGCGTTCCCCGACATCCCGCTCGCTGATTACCAGAAGTTCTGCCCCGTCTTCAATGCCACCGTCTTCAAAGTCCTGACGCTGGAACACGCGGTCGCCGCGCGTAAAGCCACAGGCGCACCATCGCCAGCCAATATCGCCCGCGAACTTTCCTCCTGGCAGCAACGCCTCACCCCGGCCCGCCGTCCGGCGCGCCGCTAGTACACCTTTCCCCACCATGATCGTCGGCCCTCTCCTAAAGCTTCGCGACAAGCTGACCAACAAGCGCAAGTCTCTGATCGAGGATACCGAGAAGCCCTTTCTGGAGCACCTCGATGATCTCCGGAAGACCATCACGAAGATCGTCATCACGCTGCTGATCGCCGTGACGGGCTGTTTCGTTTTCAACGAGAAGTTCTTCGAACTAATGCGGGAGCCGCTGCGCAATGCGGGCCTCGATAAGCCAAAGGAATACAAGCTCCCCGCTTCGATCATAGCGTTGACCAGCGACGACGACGACCAGCAGGCCAAATGGTGGCATATTCATGGCACCGCCCGCGGTATGGCCGACCTCGATGGACCGTTGCGCGAATCCTTCATCGCGACCTCCGCTCCGGACGATTTTTCAAGGCGGTTTGCCTGGGCGATGCTGCTTTACCATGCGTCTGACAGCCTGCCGGTGGAAAAGCGCGCCGCGTGGATTGCCGACGCCTCGAACAACCTGCCCGAGGGAGACCGCAGCAAAGTCCGGGACTTCGCGGCTGAGCTGGCCAAAGCGAAAACCTCCACCTCTCTGGAGAAGCCGAGGGACGCTCTGGAAATGGAAACCTTCGCACCTCCCGAAGGCTTCATGCTGTCCATGAAGCTCTCCCTGTTCGCCGGCATCATCATTTCCTTCCCGTTCCTGTTTTACTTCCTGCTGGAGTTTATCCTGCCCGGCCTGACGGGGAAGGAGCGCAAAATGATCTTTCCCGCGCTGGCCATCGGCTTCGGCCTGTTCCTCGCCGGTGTCGCATTTGCATGGTGGGTCGTCGTTCCTCAGACCCTCAAGTATTTCAGCGACTACAACCAAACCCTCGGCGTGCTCAATAACTGGCGTGTCGGCTATTACCAGAGCTTCGTCACCTCCTTCACTCTCATCTTCGGCCTCGTCTTTGAGACGCCCGTTGTCATCATGGTGATGGTGAGACTCGGCCTGCTGACCTCCAGGGTGATGCGCAATTCCCGCGGCTGGGCCATCATCATCATGCTCGTCGCCTCAGCGGTCATTACTCCCACAGGCGACATGTTCTCGATGTCGCTCATGGCTGGCCCCATGATCGTGATGTTTGAAGCCTGCATCTGGCTGGCATGGTTACACGAACGTAAACAGGCGAAGATCGAAGCAGCGGAACAGCGCCAGGATCAGGCCCGCCGTGCGGCTCTCATCGGCGTCGCGGGCGTGCAGGCCAACCGCACGGAAGATGACGGCTCCTCCGACTCCACGGAGCACGACAGCTCTCATGCTGCCTCTCCATACGATTCAGACCACCATCACCACGATTCACATTCCTCATCCAGTCATCCGCATCATCCGGATGAGAGCACGGACGGTGTCGGAGACTACGAGCAGTATCTGCGCGACCACGCCGGCCTGTATTCCACAGAGGAGACGCATCCCGAAAACACGCACGTCGAGGACCGCACGGAGCCGGCAGCGGAGGAAAGCCCGCCGGCAGAGCCCGAAACGACACCTGCAACAGACATCAGCAGCGACGCCCCTGCCGCTGATGCCGTGGAACCGAAGAGCGAATCCGGCCCGGCGTGAGCGGTCACGTCCGGATGCTTCGCAGCATCTGAAGACAAAAAATGCCGGCAGCCGCCATGAAGCGACCGCCGGCATCGAAGGGGACCAGGGAGATTATTTCCCGAGCTTCTTTAGCTCGGCCTCGGCCTCCGCACGTTTGGCTTCGGCTGCCTTCATGGCGTCCTGAGCCTTGCGAATGGCGGCATCATATTCGCGCACTTCGCTGTTCAGGGTATCGGCGTCCTTGGAGAGTGTGAACTTGCCGTCCTTGAGGTTGATAAGCAAACTCTGAATCACCTTGCTGGGAATGAGAAACGTACTGACACGCTCCGAGCGGGCGATGGCGATGGCGACAACGTGACCGTCAACGTCCACCACCGGGCCGCCGCAGTCCTGACTGTCTATCGTGAGGTCAGTTTGCACCGCATTGGGATAGCCGGTGGCATTACTGCTGAGGCTGCCGCCCATGCGCGCCGTGGGGTCCCGGACATCGGGCAGTTCCTTGAGGTTGTTCAGCTTCATAAATTCCTCCTGCTGAATCTTTGTAAGCTCCTCGCGGCTGGTGAGCGGGAACTCCATGTCAGCTTCCTTGCCGTCGTGGGAATAGCGCAGTTTGACAGTGTCGCCCGGCTTCATCGCGGCCACGATTTTTTGAAGCTGCGCCGGGAAATCAACCTCCGTGCCATTCACGGTGAGGATGAGATCCCCCTCCTTGAGTCCGGCCTTCGCGGCGGGGCAGTTCGTGATGACTTTGCCGATGATCACTCCCTTTCCCGATTCATCCTTGTCAGTAGCGAACATAATACCGAGCGCCCCTTTGCCTTTGTCCGAAAGACTGCGGGCCGCAATGCTGATGACGCCGGTCGCCAGCGGGTCTTCGTCCACGCCCACAGCAGCTACGAGCAGGCCGACGGCGGCATCGTGGTCCGGGAAATTGGCCGGGGTGAGACCGGTCGCATCCAGCTTGATAAGCGCGAGGTCGTAGGACTCCAGCCTATCGATCACCTTGGCGGAAACGATTCGTCCATCGTGAAATTCGCACTCGAGGCCGTCCTTGTTGACCTCACTGGCCTTGGTCAGCGCATAACCGTCGGCGCTGACGATGGTGCCGAAAGCGACCTGCCTATTGTCCTTCATGATGCGGACCGTGGACTCCCGGGCTGTCTTCACTAGCGGACGCCATTCAGCGAGCGCTGAGCGGTGATGCTTGCTGTAGCGCGTGGCGCCCTCCGCCACGGTGCGGTGACCGCTTTGCTGATCCTGCATCTGGCGGAACAAATCCTGGAGATTGCCACCGCCGCCTTCCGGCTGACCGCCGCGTTCGCCCTGCATCCTTTTGAGGAGGTCATCCATGGGATTCTTCCCCTGACCGGACCCGCCGCCACCGTGCTGGCGCATCATATCCTCCAACTGCTTCTGCATTTCCTTCTGCATCTCTTCCATCGGATTGATTTTGCCGTTCCCATCCGGCTTAACCTCCTTGCCGTCTCTAAAGAGACGCGGGCCGGTGCCATCGTTGCGAAATTCAAAGCGGAACTGCTTCTGCTGACCAGGCGCAGGGGCGTCCTCCTGGGCATGCAGCGTAAAAAGAGCACCTGCGGCAAGCGAGGCGGCGAGGGCGGGAATGATGTAACGGGGTTTCATGGCTGAAATAGGTGTGGGGTTGGGAAGTGATTACTGTTTGTCTTTGGCAGCGAGGGTGACTTCGATATTCTCGTCCTTACCGTCGCGCTGGATGGTGAATTTGAGTTTGTCGCCGGGAGCACTGTCGCGGACGCGGCTGATGATGTCGCCGGTGCTGCCAATGCCTTTGCCGCCGAGTTTCGTGATAAGGTCTCCGGATTTCAGGCCGGCTTTCTCAGCGGGCGAACCTTCGGCCACACCGCCAACCGTCACGCCTTCGTCGGCGTCGTCGAGTTGGATGCCCAGCCACGCACCGCCTTTCGCGGCCTCAGCGGGCTTGTCCTTCTCCTCAGCGGCAGCAGGCGCTTTGGGCTCCTTCTTTTCCAGCTTCGGCTTCTCGTTCTTCTTCGGCGTCAAGTCTTTCGATTCGCTGAGCAGGCGCTTGGAGTCGCCCCAGACTTCGCCCTTCTTGAGGCGGTCCCATTCAGCATGGAAGACCCCGATCGGCACGTGCCGGTTCTCAGAGACATCCATGCTGATGTTCGAGTGAATGCCGATGACGTGGCCTTCGAGATCGAAAAGTGGTCCGCCACTGTCGCCCCCGCTCACCGTGCAGTCGCTGCGGTAAAAAGCCTTCTCATTGGTGAGCCAGACCCGGCCCACGCGCACGGGCGCGCCGCGTTGAATATCAAATCCGCCCGGGTGGCCCATGGCGATGCACCACTCGCCCTTATCCACGCTGCCGGCCTTGGCCATCTCGGTGAACGCCCAGTCTTTGCCTCCCTCGATTTGCACCATGGCCGAGTCGCGGGCCCGGTCGCGGCCCAGCACTTTGCCTTTCATCTGACGGCCATCGGGAAGGACGATGTCCACTTCCCCGCCCTTTCCATCTTCACCGGCTGCGCCATCCACGACGTGCGCAGCGGTGAGCACGAGGCCGTCAGCGGAAACGATGACGCCGCTGCCGCTGCCCATGCCGAGTTTGCCCCGGCTTTGGATGCAGACGACTGTAGCCCGCGCCTTATTGACGGCGGCGGATACTTTGTCCTGCCGCTCCTTGAGCGTATCGGCGGCAGCAGTGGAACAGAAAGCGGCCGCGACAACGGCGGCGAGGCTCAGCGAAACGGTGGTGGTGATGGTAGTCATGGAGTGGGATGGAAACTTACGCCCACATCAGCGCACTCTGCATGGAAATTTATTTACGCGCTTTGAGGAGCCACTGGCTGCGCGACGTCCGCCGGGACCGTCCCCGGCATTGATGCGTAAATTCGATTACTGATTTGCGCACCGGCGCGGGGCGGTTATCGCGGGCGGCATTCCTCAACCCAACCAGCAATGATCAACGAGACCTACGTCGCCAAAGTCGCTTCCGAACTCAAACTCCGCCCCGCCCAGGTGGCCGCTACGGCGGAACTCTTCGCCGAGGGCGGCACCGTGCCCTTCATCGCGCGCTATCGGAAGGAAGCGACCGGCGAACTGGATGAAGTGGCCATCACCAACATCCGCGACCGCATGATCCAGCTCGCAGAACTCGACACCCGCCGCAGTGCCATCGTGAAGAGCCTCGAAGAGCGAAACCTCATGACGGACAAACTCCGCGAACAGATCGGCAAAGCGGAAACGATGTCGCGCCTCGAAGACATTTTCGCACCCTACCGCCCGAAGCGCCGGACGCGCGCGACCATCGCCAAAGAGAAAGGTCTGGAGCCGCTGGCTGATTGGATCACCGCCGAGCAGAACACGCCCGGCACCGATGTTCCCGCCGAGGCCGCGAAGTTCATCAAGACCGACGTGGAGGACGAACTGAAGGTCAAAACCACCGACGAAGCCCTTGCCGGTGCGCGCGATATTATCGCCGAACGCATGAGTGACGACGCGGCCGTGCGCTCTGCCGTGCGGAAGATTTACGAAGAGGACGCCACCGTCGCCAGCAAGGTGCTCATGGGCAAAGAGGAGGACCAGGAAGCCGCGAAGTTCCGCGATTACTTTGAATGGACGGAGCCTCTCACCAAAGTTCCCAGCCACCGACTGCTCGCCATGCGCCGCGGCGAGAAAGAAGGCTTCCTCATGCTGCGCGTGACCATTCCCGAGGAAAAAGGATTCGACACCGCCAAGCGCCTCTTCGTCACCGGCCGCGGTCCCGCCGCCGAGCAGATGAACCTCGCCGCAGTGGATGGATGCAAGCGACTGCTCTTTCCCGGCATGGAAACGGAAGTGCGCCTCTCGTCCAAAAAGAAAGCCGACGCCGAGGCGATCAAAGTGTTCGCTGACAACATCCGCGAACTTCTCCTCGCCGCGCCGCTGGGGCAGAAGCGCACGCTCGCCATCGATCCCGGCTTTCG
>JANOZA010000762.1:0-10756 GCA_031429155.1 Verrucomicrobiota bacterium
CCAAAAGTTTTGCGGCCATCCGCGGTCTTGATTTGGATGTAGGCGATGGCAGAAGCGTCGCTGCCGGTGCCGAGGGCGTGCTCGCTGTAGTGAGTAATCTCGAATGAGGGAGCGCCGGAACTGGCAAGCGCATGGACGAAAGCTGCGATGGGACCATTGCCTTCGCCGGTGAGTTGAGAGGGCACCCCGTCCCTGCTGACGGTGGCGCGGCAGCGGATGGCGCCTGGTTTTCCCTCCACATCAAAGTCAGTCAGATGCCACGGCGCAGTGCGCTCGACGTATTCCTTCCAGAACATATCGCGCAGGTCGGCGGCGGTGACTTCGCGGCCCAGTTTGTCCACGGCGTCGTTGGCCAGCGGGCCGAACTCGCGCTGGAGATCCTTGGGAAGATTGATGCCGTATTCGCTCTCCAGCAGATAGGCGACGCCGCCCTTTCCGCTCTGACTGTTGACGCGAATCACCTCGCGGTACTGCCGGCCGAGGTCACGCGGATCTATGGTGAGGTAGGGCACATCCCAGTGGCTGCGTCCGCCGCCTTCCCACTCGCCGAGTCCCTTCTTGATGGCGTCCTGGTGGCTGCCGCTGAAGGCGGTGAAAACCAGTTCGCCGGCATACGGCTGGCGTGCGGGCACGGACATGCCGGTAGTGCGCTCGTACATGCCAATCAATTCATTGATGTTGGAAAAGTCGAGCCCGGGCGCGATGCCGTGCATGTAGAGATTCATGGCTACGGTGACGATATCGAGGTTCCCCGTGCGCTCGCCGTTGCCGAAGAGCGTGCCCTCCACGCGATCTGCGCCGGCGAGGATGCCCAATTCCGTGGCGGCCGTGCCGGTGCCGCGGTCATTGTGGGTGTGCAGGCTGAGAATGATGCTCTCCCGCTGGCCGATATGGCGCAGGAACCACTCGATCTGATCGGCATACACGTTGGGCATGGCGACCTCCACAGTGTCAGGGAGGTTGAGGATGATTTTGTTCTCCGACGTCGGCTGCCAGACACCCATGACGGCCTGACAGATCTCCACGGCGAACTCCACCTCGGTAGCGGAGAAACTCTCGGGCGAGTATTCCATACGCACATTGGCCCCGGCGAGGCGCGGCAGGCGGTCCTTGATCCACTGCGTGCCGCGCACGGCCATCTGCACGATGTCGGCCTTCTCCAGTCCGAACACGATGCGGCGCTGCGCCGGACTGGTGCTGTTGTAGAGGTGGATGATGACGTTCTTCGCTCCCTGCAATGACTGCACAGTGCGCTCGATCAAATCCTCTCGCGCCTGCACGAGCACCTGCACGGTGACGTCACCGGGGATGCGGTCGCCATCAATGAGCCGGCGCATGAATTCGAACTCCGTGTTCGATGCTGCAGGGAATCCCACTTCGATTTCTTTAAAGCCGCAGGCGACGAGCGCGTCAAACATCTCGAGCTTCTGCGATACATTCATGGGCACGGCGAGCGCCTGATTGCCGTCGCGCAGGTCCACGCTGCACCAGACGGGAGCGTGCGTGAGGACTTGAGAGGGCCAGCGGCGGTCGGGCAGATGGATGGGCGGGAACGGACGGTACTTTGTGGATGGATCAGCGATCATGGAATGCGTGTGCCCGGGCGAAGGAAAGGAATGCGGCTGGCGGCGACTGCCCGGGCTGATGTTGATCCGCCGCGCCGGCTGACTGAGTGAGTGAAAACGACATGCTCCCCGGCGGTGCGCAGCGGCGGGAAGGCCAACCGCGCCATCAGGCGGGGAGCGGGATAAGTCGAAGCGTCAGGCTCAGGAAGTTCACGCCCGGACAGTGAAGCCGGCACCGCACGGCGCAAGAAGAATTCCGCGCCACCCAGCCCTCCGGCGCGCTTGCTGCCGCAGTGCTCTCTTTCTATCTAAATAACAGGCGCCTCCAGGGTGATGGTCCGCGGCGCGGTGGTGCGGCTGCCGGTGCTGTTGGTGACTTCGGTGAGGATTTTTACGACGGTGCCGGCGGGGAAGGGGCCAAGGGCGTTGCCGCTGGCATCCAGCGGGGCTTCGTTGGCAAAGCCGGCGTCCACTCCCACGACCTGCCATTTTACTTTTTTCATCGTCGCATGGTCGCCGCCGCCATCAATGAAGGCTACGAGGACCTGGCGGCCCTCTTCGCCGCCCTGGGTGACGGTATCTATCTCAATGGTGTCCGGCGGCGCAGTGCCGGGTTCGGTGGGGATGCCGGAGAGGGCGTCGTATGGCGGGCTGCCAGGGTCATAGCTGTTTTTGACAAACTTATACCAGCGTTTGTTGAGCCCGTCGGCGGCGGTGTCGAGGGTGCGGAGAGCGGCGCGTTTGGTTTCGAGCACTTCTTGTTTGTTGTTACACTCGGCGACGATGCCGGTGTAGCCATCGAGGAGGGCTTTGAGGCCGGCCGCGGTGTATTCCACGCCCTGGAGGACGCGCTTTATGGGCGGCTGTGAAGGCGTGAGGGCGGCCAGGGCCGCGTTGGCGCGGACCCAAACAGGGTAGAGTTCGCGGGCGCGTTTCAGGGTGCTGGCTTCCGTCTTCGGCTGAGTGCGATGCACCTCCCGCACGTCGCGCATGAGGCCCTCGTTTTCATCCAGTTGCCCCTCTATGAGCTTGGGAACTTTCGTCCCCAGGAGGCGCATCTTGAGCAACACGCCCTGCTGAGCCCGGTAGGCAGCGTCGAGGTCGTCCTGGGCGGCAGTGCGCTGCTGGACGAGGTCTTCAAACTGCCCGATCATAGTCTGAAGTTCCGCAAACCCAGCGGTGCCGATCTTTACTGAGGGAAGATGGGCCTCCCATACCGCCCGGGTGAGTTGAGCGCGGTCTTTAGTGACTTCCCAGTATTCCATGGTGCTTGTGGGGGTAGAAAATTCGGCTTTGGCTGGCAGTGAAATCGCGGCAGTAAGTTCTATAAATGCTTACGGTGCGAGTTTGGGGGCTATTTACAGGACAACTTGGTCGTTTTTAAGAAAATGCAAGTCTTTTTTGAGTAATTGCGGCACTTTTGATGCAACGGTGACAACTTATTCTGTGAAAGTAACACCTTTTTTGCCTGCTGCCACGGTGGCAGATGTGAACAAAGGTGTGTCTGTTAAGTAAAAATCATCGGCAGTCATTAATAAAGCAGTGACAGTGTTTTAAGAAGTAACAGTAATGTCTAAGAAAGACATTTCTGTGATCATAATAGTAATCTCACAAATCAAAAATGCTGAGATGCACAACAAGAAGGCAAAATGGTGTTAAAAATAGCGACACCAGTGATCAAGAGAGGTTTCCCAAAGTAATTACCAGCCCCAGTTCGGAGACCCTGCCAGGGGTCGCAGCCATTAGCGAGGCGTCGCAGACGCCTCGTCCGCTGCCCCCCGATCCCCCGACCCCGGCAGGGGTCGCAGCAATTTCTGATCCTGGCACGGGTTGGGAACGGCACGGTGCTGGCATCCCTCCGGGATGCGGACGTTTTTGGGTGCGTTACGAGGCGTCTGCGCTCGTCCCTCGCTCCGACGCCTCGCTAATGGCTGCGACCCCTGGCGGGGTCTCCGGTTCCGTATAAGGCTCAGGGCAACGCCCCGGGGTCGGCCGCACGATCACAGCCAAGGGCTGAAGGCCCGCCCCATCACCCCGCGCCCCGCACGATGGAACGGGCTTTCAGCTCTCAAAAACCAATTGATGCCAGCCAACCCGGGGCGATGCCCCGGGCTGGTATGGATCGGGCCGTTGGCCCGGTCTTCTTCCAGACGAAAGCGTGTCGCAAGTGCGTGTCGCAAGTAGACCTCTTGAGGCTCCCCGGTCTCGGTCTGGCAACCCCCCGGATGCTGTCATCCGGCCCTCTGCCAGACCGGGAAACGGTCACCTCGCCCGATTTCAACGTAATTTTCATTTATTGACACCACCCGGCCCCTGGCTAACCTTCACCACCCAACCAAACCACCCAATATGCCCTCACGACGCCTCCCCCGCACCGACGAAACCCGCAGCCACGCCCTCATGACCTGCGCCGCCCGCACCCTCATCATCCCCGGCCCCCAGTGGCTCATCACCCCCGCCCAAAACGTCACCCTCCAGGGCACCCTCAGCCAATGGCGCAACCCCCGGAACCTCGCCGCCACCGCCCTCCAGGCCCAGACCTCCGACACCGCCGCCTGCGAAACCACCTTCACCGCCTGCGCCCGCATCATCAGCCACTTCGTCCAGGTGCTGAATTCGCCATCGAACGCGGCACCCTCCCCCCCAGCGACCGCGCCTACTACACCCTCCCCGTCAGCCACCCCGAAGTCCCCGTCATCAACACCTGCGCCGCCGCCCTCGACTGGGTCCAGCGCCTCGAGTCCGGTGAAAGCGCCCGCACCGGCGACGGCGGCCCCGGCATGGCATGGCCCAACATCAGCGAAGTCGCCGCCACCGCCACCGCCCTCACCACCGCCGAAAACGCCCAGGCACTCACCAAACTAACCTACGACCAGCTCCAGGAATCCATCGCCACCCAGCGCCCCGCCGTGGACCTCCTCATCGCCGACCTCTGGGACACCATCGAGTACAACCTCCGCCACAACGACGCCTCCTCCCTCCGCCGCAAAGCCCGCGAATGGGGCGTCGTCTATCAAAACGACGACGGCACCGAAGAAACCGATCCCCCCGAACCCCCGCCCGTTCCCTGACATGCGGTAATAGTTTCCCGCCAAAAAGGACTCGCCCGCGCGCCAAACCCAACCATTCTGTCGCCCATCCCCTCCTGGTGAACGAAATCCAACACCCGCCCGCCCCTTCCCCCGTAATAGTCCAACAAAACTGTCGCCTTTGAGGATGATTATGAACATACCGATATGTTTCCCAGCCACCAGTTAGCCCAACCCAAACCCAATACGCCTCGCCATGCCAGATTCCCGATTTGCTCAGTTTGACGTTTACTGGTGGGTCGCATCCTCTGGCCCTGAGTTGTGTAGGTATGCCACTCGCCGTTCCTCAGACATTGAGTGCTTCTCATCCAAGCACTACCGAATTCATGCTCATTCGCTTGATGGCACAAGTGACGTTTTGGAGATCATCCTGACCGAGCGGGACGGTGTATGGAGCGTCAAGTGTGACGATTTCGACGATCCCACAGAACCTTACCCATTTTCTTTTGCCGAGACGGATGACGAGGCTCTTTGGACGGATGCTACTGGCGACGAGCTTATGGTGATTCAGGCTTCAGCACAGAGCGACTAGACGATGACCCAACACCACAACCAACCAAGGGCGAACAAGGCGCGCCTCCCGTGAACAAAGGTCTATCAACCAAGCGCATGACGGAGTGCGTCTTTGCCGCAGACGCTCAGTGGCGAGTGTGGCATGGCCGCCTCGTTCCAGCGCCAGGCCGGCCCAACAAAGTCCAACACCTATTCAAAGTCGTTGCAGAGAAGGTTCCCTTTACGGCACTGGACAGCGTCAGGAAGCACATGTTGCAGGAGGGGTTCTCGACCGATGGCATCTACGTTGCACACGACTCTATGGGTTACGCGCGCTATGTCGGTCGTGGCAACATCTTCACGCGCCTGAAAGCACGTCAGAAGGCGCAAGTCCTCGAGCTGATCTATTTTTCATTCTACGTCGTCCACGACAAGAAGCACGAGCGAGAGATTGAGACTCTTTTGATCCGTGCAGCAGGCCCGCTCCTCGCGTTCAACACCCGCAAAAAGCAAGTCACTATTCTACCCGGCAACATCCGTGACTACGAACCGGGCACTCACTTCTACGAACGCCAATATAAGAAAGGAAAGAAATCCAAATGATCCGCCAACTAGCGAACATTGCTGGCATTGCACGAAGCCGCGATGCTAAACGGGGTTGAACGATTCGCACGCGGGGGCGGGTGATGAACAGCAGGCGGATGGGGTGCGGTGGGCCGTGAAGGGAAAGCATTTCCCTCACCCCGGAGATGATCGCTCCGAGGACCGCAGTTCCATCATGACGATGCGGGCGGGCGATTCCGGCCTCCGCACAGTGGCCGGCCACTGGTTGATCAATCCGGCTGCCGCCGCACTGCTTGCGATGCCCTCAGGTGCTGGACCGCGATGAGGTCGTGCGGGCGGCCCATGGCTTCCTTTGCTTTGATCAACGTTTCAATGTCGAGAATCCTAATCATGCCGATCGGCAGTTGAATCCCGATACTATGCATCAGCACTTCATCGAACCCGCCGACGCCGAGGACATGGCCGAGGCAATCAACGATGCCAATGTCCGTCCTGATATAAAGATTCTTCAAACCCGCGCACTGTTCAGATCCGAGATCGAGAGGCAGATCGGGCCGCATCCGGTGCACGGGATGTAAATCTGCAAAGGCGTGCTGGATGCGCATCAGGTTCGCAGGAGTGAACCGGCAGCAAACATCAATGGCGCACGTGCTGAGCGACGAACCATGAATCGCCGCCGCGAGGCCGCCAATGAGGACAAACTCCACTTCGGCCCTGATCAGCCTCGCCAGCAGTTGGTCAAGATGCTGCATGGCGCTGATTCAATGAGGCTCTCGCCATATCAATGAAATTGATGGTATCGTCATTCGCCAGAATGCGCTCCCAGGGGGTCAGCTTCAAGTTTTCTTGAATCAGTGACAAGTCTATCCCCGACACCGGGTCCGTCTCCGGACGCAACTGCTCCTCGCACGGAAGTGGCTGGGTTTGAGCCGGCGGCATGTTTGGCGCAATGGCGATCATCCCTCAATGAGGCTCTCCCTTTCGATTGTGCAAGATCAACGTGATCCCATCGGGACGGAGCGGGGCATCACGGATTCAGATCGAGGCACACGAGGGTGCCGGCGTTGTTCTTCACGAAGAGCCGCCGGTCGCTGAATGCGGGGACGGGCCAGGCTTGTTTGGCGAAGGGCTGGATGCGGCCGAGTTCCTTGTAACCGGCGGGGCTGGCGTCGGCGAGGATGACTTCGCCCTGGTCGGTGAGGGTGATAAGTTTGCCGCCGGCGATGATGACGCCGCCGCGCTGGCCGGGGACGGATTGGCTCCACTTCACGGCGCCGGTGGCCCATTCAAGGCACTGGATGAAGGCTTTGTTTTTGTTGTCGCCGCTCAGGAAGTAGAGGTGGTCCTCAAAGAGCACGGGGCTCTGGAAATGGAGCATGATCTGCCTGCTCTCCCACACCGGGCCGGACCGGGCGTCCACGAGGGCGATGCCGTGGTCGTAGCCGGTGCCGAGGAAGAACTTGCCGTCTTTGTGGACGGGCGTGGCGGCGTTGACATCGTAGTCGGTCTTCCATGGCTGGCGGAAGAGTTCGGTGCCGTCGCGCGGATTGATCCCGATGAGGCCGCTGGAGTTGAAGACGGCCACGCCGCGCATTTCCGGGCCGCTAAAGATGACAGGGCTGGCGTAGGCCGCGGGATCGGTGCCGCTTTGCCAGAAGACTCTGCCGGTGAGCTTGTCCACGGCTGCGCGGCTGCTGCCGTTGCCGCCAGGCTCGATGAAGAGCATGTTGCCCACGACGAGGGGATTCCCCGCCCAGCCCCAGCGCGGCATGATGCCTTTGAAATCCGTCTCCAGGTGCAGCGCCCACACTTTGGCTCCGTCCGATGCGTTCCAGCAGTTGAGCTGGCCGCGGAAGCTCAGCGTATAAACGCGGTCGCCATCCACCGTCGGCGTCGCCGCAGGACCGCCGGTGCCGAACGAGCGTTCATCGAACTCGCAGTCGTAGGTCTGGCGCCAAACTTCCTTGCCGGTCGCGGCGTCGAGGCAAATAACGGATTCCCTGTCGCCATCGCTGCCCATGGTGAAAACCCTGCCGCCAGCCACGGCGCAGGAGCAGACGCCGGAGCCGACTTTCGCTTTCCACAGTTCCGCCGGCTCCTTCGCATTCCAGTCCATGTTCCAGCCGGTCTCCTGCGAGATGCCGCGGCGTTTGGGGCCGAGAATTTCCGGCCAGTCCGCGGCGGCGGCGGTGGAACACAATAGCGCGAGCGCTGGGAGCAGGAATCGTAAGGGCATGGCGCGCGCATTCTGGCACGGAATCCTGCGAGTGCCAGCAGGGAGCGGCAGCGCCCGAGCGATGCTCACTGCATGGGCAGCGGCAGGGTCATCTTCTTACCGCCGCGGAGCACCGTGGCCTCGAGTTTCTCGCCGGGGAAATGATTTTGCAGCAGGTGTCCGATGAGCGCGCCCTCGCTGATCCGGTCCTTGAGTCCGTCTAACTCCACAAGGATGTCGCCCTGCTGCCAGCCGGCGTTCTTGGCGGCGGCGTGTTTGCCATACTGGCCGACGTGCTTCGCGCGCAGCGCCAGTTGGTTCTTGTCCAGACTGAGTCCGGCGCGCTCGGAGTCCGGCACTTCCTCCAACAGAAGACCGCCGGTGGCCATGCCTCTCATGCCCCATGTGCCGACGCGGCGGGAGATGTCGCTGTTCTGCCTCCATCCGGCGGAGAGTGAAACCGGCAGGGCGACGTCGGCACCGGAACGCTTCACCACCGCCTTCAGCGAACCCGTGGCGGGCGCGCGGTGCAGCACCCAACTCAGATCCGCAGCGGAGATGAGCGGCTGGCCATTGAGGGATACAAGATCGTCACCGGGCTTGATCCCGGCCTTCTCCGCCGCCGATCCCGGGGCGACGGCGCTGATCTTTGCAGCACTATCTTCGGCTAGTGTCAGGCCGATGGCTTCCGGTGCCGGATGCGGATAAATGAGGTCGTCGGTGAGCGGCTGCTTTTGCTCGCGAAGGGTATTGCGCAGCGCGTCGCCTATCTGGTGGCAGTGCACGCAACTCGCCACGACTTTGCCCTGCCAGTCGAGGTCTTTGGTGTATTTGCCGTCGAGGCCTGGCACATCCACGGGCGTCTTGTAGGGCATGGCCGCGCCCTGTTTTCCAGCCAGCGATTCCTTATTGCCCGGGTAGCCCTTATGAACACCCAGCGCCGCCTCCAGTGCTGCCTTGAAGCTCGCCGTCGCCTTCTCCTGCGCATCCTTCTGATGCTTCCACGAACCGAAGCGCCCATACACGGTGCCGTCGCCATTGAAGATCATCGTCGTCAGCGAGAGGTCGTAGTCGAACTGAAAGCGGGAGAGGTCGAGCGCATTGGCATTGATGACGCGGAGGCAGACATACTGGTCGAGCAGCGGCGAAAGGCTTTTGTCTTCGATGACGCCCGCATCCAGCCCCATGCAGGAAAGACACGGCACGCAGCGCAGCACCACCAGCAGCGGCTTGCCCGATTTTTTCGCCGCCGCGAATCCGGCTTCGATGTCGTTGTAGAGCCAGCGTGCGTCCTTCTCCATGGTGGCCTTGTCATTGCGGACGGCCCCTTCGCGGTCCTTCACCGCATCGGCGAAAGTGGTGAGCGGCAACGTGGCGGAGAGGATGATGGCGAGGGCGCGTGTTTTCATTTCACGACCAATGCCAGATGCAGCGCCCGGAAGCAATCCGTGTACGTGTCTCCCGCCGGCTACTTCCACTTCACCTCGGCTTTGGCGTCCTCTTTGTAAGTGACTTCGCGCCCGCCGGCAGGCTTACCGTCTTTGATGTATTCGGCTTTGGAAATCATGGAGCCGTCGGGGCGGATTTCCATGGTGCCGCGGACTTCGGTGACGCCTTTCTTGCCAGTGACTTTCTCCAGGGCGGTGATGGCGTCTCCGGAAATGGTCATGGTGCCGCTGGTGGTGAATCCCGCGGTGGTGAAGTAGTTATAAACGAGGGCTTTCTGTTCCGCGTCCCAGCGGATGATGCTTTCCCCGCCGTAAGCGCCGTCGTTCACCGAATGCAGAATGCGGACGGCCTTGCCATTCAGGGCGCGCTCCCAGCGGGAGACATCCACCATGGGCTTCTCCGGTGTGGATTCCTTGAACTCGCCGCGCCACGTCTTACCGAGGAACGGACGGAGCGGCTCCAGGGCCTCATCGAGCTTTCCCGTCTCGCCGGCGCGGGCAGTGACGATGAAGGCGGCGGCGACGAGGACGAACGAAGCGACTGATGGAAGCAGGATAGAATTGGTAATCATAAGCCGGCGGAATGGCGGAGAATTGGATTGATGAACTGACCTGAAACTCACCCGGCACTACCCGGTTTTCAGTCCGCCGGCAAGCTCAAGCAGCCGTGCCGCAGCAGTATCTCAGGTCATTTCATCACGGCGCGGCTCTTCCTTCCTCGTGATGATGCGGGCCCCGCGCTGCCAGGTAAAGTAGGAATAGACCCACTGCATGAAGACGAAGAGGAGTTAGACGCTTCATCTGCATTCAGCCTGTAACCGATCCACAGCGGCGCTCAACGGAAGGTGTTGGGAGTTACAACGCCGCCCCCATGAGCGGCTTCCCGCCGTCACCCAGTGCCGGACTCCCGGGCAGTGGCGGCATAGTGGAGACGGGGCCGTCGAAATCTCCGAGCGGAGACAGGCGGGGATCAATGGGCGCGGCTTCCGTGCCGACGAGGTTGCCGTCCTGACCGTTCACGAGCGACGTGTCCTTACCGATGCCGATAAGCGATCGGACGGCGGTGGCTTTTCCCGCCTGCCGCCAGATGTCAGGGCCATTGCCGGTGGCGGCGGTGTTCCCGGCGACGATGCAGGCGTCCAGCGCCAGCGTGCCTTCGGTTTCCATAAAGCCGAACGCGCCGCCGCCGTGGGTGTCTGCGGCGGTGCCGGAGCATTTGTTTCCGGCGAAGGTGCAGTGGGTGGCTTTCACCGCCGCGTAAATGGCCACGGCTCCGCCGATGCGGCGGGCTTCGTTGCCGTGGAAGGTGCAGCGAGTGAACTCCGCGGTGCCGCCGCCGATGATCACCGCGCCGCCTCCGCCGCCGGTGTTGCCGCTGAAGGT
>JANOZA010000763.1:0-5278 GCA_031429155.1 Verrucomicrobiota bacterium
GGAGTAATTCGCCGCGCACAGCCCGGCAGGGCTGACAGAGATTAGCCGGTGGTGGAGCGAGTAACGCGCGCAACCACCGGACCCGCCCCCGCAAACCGCTGCGCACCGGCAGGTGCGCGAGAACAATTGCCCACTCCAGTAATTTGCACACTTCGGACCAGTTGATCGAGGAAAACATCGAGCGTCCCTTTTGGACATTGCTATTCGATGCCCTTTGGCAGGATGTGGATTTTGACATGAAAGAGGCTGTGGACCGACGGGACAATGGAGCGCGGGGTCATGTATCGGAACATTGCCATCCCGGGGTGCCGGGGGTTTCTCCCGTTTGGCAGGCCAACGGCCGGACCCAAGCCAGCCCGGGTCGCAGCGAGGAACGAGCGAAGGCCCGGGTGCGAGGGGCAGAAAAATCGTGCAAAGGCCCGACGGGCCGCGACAATCCCCCGCCATGCCTCAGTCCCATTCCCGCGTCATTCTCCACGTGGTCTTCAGTACCAAAAACCGTGCGCCAGTCCTCCGCGATGCGGACCTTCGCTCCCGGCTGTGGGCTTACATGGCCGGTATCCTGCAAAACATCGGATGCGAACCCATCCTCATCAACGGCGTGGAGGATCACGTTCACATTCTCTGCAACCTGTCGCGGACGGTCACCATTGCTAAACTTGTCGAGGAATTGAAAACGGAGCCATCGAAGTGGGTGAAGAAACAGGACCCGGCACTGCGGGATTTCTACTGGCAGAGCGGCTACAGTTCCTTCTCCGTGAGCCAGGCGAATCTGCCAAAGGCGCGTGATTATGTGGCCGGGCAGGAACAGCGGCACGGCAAAATTTCTTTCCAGGACGAGATTCGGGCGTTGTGCCGGGCGCACGGGATCGAAATTGACGAACGATATACGTGGGACTGACTTTGTGGCGGCCCGTTGGGCCTTTGGCATCGTGTCAGACCGGATTCCCGGGCCTGCGCTCGTTCCTCGCTGCGACCCGGGCTGGCTTGTGTGGCCCCATTAGGGGCCGCAAAAAGACCGACAGAAGGAATACCGCCCAACAAATCGGCGATTTGCCCTTTCTGAACCGCAAGGCAAGCCGCGCTCCTTACCGCGTGCCCCCGAATCCGAACTCTGCTTTTCTTGCCACGCGCTGCGCTCTCGGGGACAGACCGGCATGTCCTGCCCTGCGCCGACGCGCCGACTCCCGGCAACCCGCCACCTCCCTGCACAACGCCAGCTCCGAAAGCGCCGACCTGTTCCCCGGCAGCGTGGAATTGCTGGCCGTGTCCGGGCAGTGACGCGGCCAGGATTTCTCACCGGCATTTGGGGATTCTCTGGCGCCAACATTGACCGTCCGGCTCCCGGGGCGTAAGCTGACAACATGATCGCGTCCCCCCGCTTCCTTCCGTGGCTCTGCTGCGGAATTTTTCTGCTCGCTGCATGGCTGCCCCGGCTTGCTGCCGTGGAGCCCCGGATCAGTGAATTCATGGCGGACAATACCAGCGGCCTCGCCGACGAAGACGGGCAGGAGGTGGACTGGCTGGAGATTCAGAATCCCAATCCGGTGGCGCAGGACATGGCGGGCTGGTACCTGACGGACGATCCAGCGCAGCTCACGAAGTGGCAGTTCCCTGGCGTGAGCATCAATGCGAACGGATACCTGGTGGTTTTCGCATCGGGCAAAGACCGAAGGGTTTCCGGACAGAATTTGCACACGAACTTCAGCCTGCGTGCGGCCGGTGAAACGCTGGCGCTAGTGAAACCGGACGGCACGACCATCGCGAGCCAGTTCGTCTTCGGCCCGCAGCAGGCGGATGTTTCCTATGGGCTCTCGGCGGTAGCTTCTTCGAGCGAAACGGTCATCGCGGCGAATGCCCCGGCGCGGGCACTGGTGCCGCTTAATAACACGCTCGGCACAACATGGACGCTGCCGGGATTCGTGGACACCGCGTGGCAAAGCGGCACCCTGGCAGCGGGCTATGAGAACAGCACCGGCTATGAAAGTCTGCTGGGACTGGATGTGAAGTTGACCATGCTCAACCTCAATGCCTCCTGCTACATCCGCGTTCCATTCACGATCTCCAGCCTGAGCGACGCCCTCTCGCTGACGCTGCGCATGCGCTACGATGACGGATTCGCCGTCTATTTGAATGGCACGCTTTTGTCCACCGCAGGGCGGAATGCGCCCGGCGCGCTCGCCTGGAATTCCGCTGCCACCCTTTCCAACCCGGATGCGGAAGCCGTGCTCTACGAGGACATTCCCATCACTCAGCACCTTGGGCTGCTCACCGCGGGAGCCAATGTGCTGGCGATCCACGGAATGAACGCCACGACCGCAAGCAGCGACTTTCTCATCGGCCCGCAGCTTGTGCTCACGCGCGGCACTTTCAGCGAAGGATTCATGCCGTCGCCCACGCCGGGCGCGCTCAATAGCTCCGGCGTGCAGGGTTTTGTGAAGGACACGAAGTTCTCCGTGGACCGGGGCTTTTACACCGCGCCGATAAACGTGACCATCACCTGCGAGACGCCGGGCGCGGTCATCCGCTACACGCGGAATGGCGACACGCCCACGGCGACGAGCGGCTTCGTCTATTCCGCGCCGGTGCAGATCAGCACGACCACGGCGCTGCGGGCCGCGGCGTTTCTCAGCGGCTACCAGCCGTCGAATGTGGACACACACACTTATCTTTTCGCGGACGACATCATCGTGCAGTCGGCGAACGGAGCGGCGCCGTCAGGCTGGCCGGCGGGTTCGGTGAATGGACAGCGTTTCGACTACGGCATGGACCCGGATGTGGTGAACACAGCGACCACTCCGGCGACCATGAAGTCCGCCCTCCAAGCGATCCCGACGGTTTCCATTGTCACGGATCAGCCGAACCTCACGGACGCCACCACCGGCATCTACACGAGCCCGCAAACCCGCGGCGAGGACGTGGAGCGGCCGGTCTCCATGGAGATCATAAATGATCCGCTGAACCTCGCGCCCGGCGGCTTCCAGCAGGATGCCGGCCTGCGCATCCGCGGGGGCTTCAGCCGCGATCCCGGCAATCCCAAGCACTCGTTCCGGCTCTTCTTCCGCTCCGCCTATGGCAAAGGAAAGATGGACTATCCGATGTTCGGTGATGCGACGCCGTCGGAGTTTGACGGATTCGATCTGCGCACTTCTCAGGACGCTTCGTGGGCCTACCTCGGGAGCAGCGAGAACACCTTTCTGCGCGATGAAGTCTCTCGCGCAACGCAGGTGCTCGTCTCGCCGGGCTCGCGCGTCCGGTATCTGCATGTCTATCTGAACGGCCAGTACTGGGGCCTCTACAACACGGACGAGCGGCCCAACAAAGGCTACGGCGCGCAGTACTTCGGCGGCAAGGAGGATGACTTCGATGTGGTGAAAACCTCCGGCTATCCTGGAGGCCACACGACGGAGGCCAGCGACGGCACCATGGCCACGGGCAGCGGGTGGCACCAACTCTGGACCGGCACCCGCGCCGTGCGCACCAGTCCAACGAATGCGAACTATTTCAAACTCATGGGCCGCGCTGCGGATGGCATTACGCCCACCACCGATCCAGTCGTCCTCGATGCGGTGAACCTCGCGGACTATCTGCTCATACTCTTTTACATGGGCGGAGATGACGGTCCGGTATCGGACTATGTGGGCGCGTCGAACAACTGGTTTGGTTTGCGCGATCGGACGGGCACCGTCGGCTTCCGCTATTTCATTCACGACTTCGAGCAGTCGCTCGGCCTGGAGGGGGGGACTAATCAGCGCGTGGGCAACGGCGCACTGTTGCGTCCGTGGTCGAACACGGTGGCTGGCGTGAACGACTTCACACGCAGCAATCCTGAATTCATGCACGAAGATCTGGCATGGAACCTGGAATACCGCACACTCTTCGGCGACCGCGCGCACCGGCATTTCTTTAACAACGGCGTGATGACCGATGCCAATGTGCTCGCCCGGATGAATGCGCTGGCGGCGATGATTGATGCTGCCATCTGGGGCGAGTCAGCGCGCTGGGGCGACTCCGTGCGCGCCACGCCTTTCGTTCGCAGTGACTGGCTCGGAGCGAACAACCGGCTCTTCAACTTCATTCGCTTCGGCACGACTGGCTCCAGCGGCCCGGGCCGTGTGGCCGAGTTGCTGCGACAACTGCGGGGCTATGATGGAGGCGCGAAACCGCTCTATCCTCTGCTGAATGCGCCCGTTTTCAGCCAGCACGGCGGCGGCATCCCGGCAGCCGGCACCAGCATCACGATGTCGCAGTCCAATACCGGGACCACGACGCTCTATTACACCACGGACGGCATTGATCCCCGCATGGTGGGCGGCGGTGTTTCGCCCGCAGCGCTAACCTACAGCACGTCCGTGCCGCTCAATGCGTGGACGACCACCGTGAAGGCCCGCGTACTGCGCGGCACCGACTGGAGCGCGCTGAATGAGGCCGTCTTCGCCAGGAGCAGCAGTCCGCCTCCGCTCATCATCACAGAGATTCACAGCACCCCGGCACCACCCTCAGCAGCCGAGCTCGCCGCCGGCTTTGACGACAAGGATGATTTCGAATTTATCGAACTAATGAACACCGGCACCGCGCCGCTGAACCTGCGCGACATCCGTTTCTCCAGGGGCGTGGACTGCACATTCACCGACATCACGCTCGCAGCGGGAGAACGCGCCGTGGTGGTACGAAACCTCGCGGCCTTCCGCCTGCGCTATGGCAACGGCCCCCGCGTCATTGGCATCTTCGCTCTAAACCTCGAAGACAACGGCGAGCGTCTCGCCCTGACATCCGCTCTGGGAACGACGATCACCGACTTCCTCTACGACACCTCGTCCCCATGGCCCACGGGCGGTGCCGGCACCAGTCTCGTCCTGCGCCAGCCCGGACTGAATCCCGCCAGCCCCCTGAGTTGGCGAACCAGCCTCGCCACCGGCGGCAGTCCGTCCGCAGCGGAAGGCACCACCTATGCGGCATGGAAAACGGCCAACAATGTCACCAGCGAATCCGCCGACATTGACCTGGATGGCTTCGTGCCGCTTCTCGAGTATGCCAGCGGCGGCTCGCCCGTCATTCCCGATTCCAGCCGGGTGCCCACCAGTGAAATCATCGGCGGCTTTTTCCACCTGACTTATCTGCACCATCGTGTCGCCGACGACGCGACCGCCACCGTCATGCAGAGCAGCGATCTTTCCCAATGGACCCCGGCGGCTGTCGAACCGGCCTCCGCCGTGGCCGGAGCCGGCGGCCCGGAATACGTCACCGTGCGTCTCCTCACTCCGCCAGCGGGCCGCTT
>JANOZA010000764.1:0-11391 GCA_031429155.1 Verrucomicrobiota bacterium
CGGCACCAATGATGACGGTAGCCTCGGCGCGGATGGCTCCACCGACGGACTCGATTCCTTTCTCGCGATCAATCTGAGTGCCGGAACGCACGTGATCGCCGTGGCCACCTGCTGCACGACTGTCGCGGATATCACAGATGACTTCCTCCAGACCAACGTTTTTTACGAGCCAGGTGGCAGCACGACCGCCCAGTATCAACTGACGGTCCTGGGAGACGTGAGCAATTTCTCCCTCTCCAACGTGCCGGAACCCACCTCGCTCGGCCTGCTGGGCCTCGGCCTCGCCAGCCTCGCCGGCACCCGCCGCCGCAGAGCGTAAAGCCGCCGGTCTGCCCCGCCTTCCCGCCCTGCCATCGCCCCGCGGTGGCAGGGCTTTTTTGTGCACCGCAGCGGGAGGGGAGGGAGCGGGTGACGGGGCCCGTTCAGGGAGGGTGTCTTTGCAAAGCAAGCAGCCCGGACGAGGAACCCATGACGAGGAACCCCGGAGGGTTCGCCATGAAGGTTGGTGTATAGGCTTTAGCCGATCCCCCTATTCTGCGGCCAAGCCGCCACTTCCTGACGGGAGAAAAGCGATGACGTTGCCAAGCCGCCACTTCCTGGCGGGAGAAAAGCGATGGCGTTGCCACGCCGCGGCTGTGATCGGCTAAAGCCTCCCTGCTAACTCGGTTGATTTGACCGGTGTTACCCGGCCCGGAGGGCCGACAGATGGTAGCCGGGGGTGGAGCGAGTCTGCGAGCGGAACCCCCGGAATCAATCCGAATACTACCCAAGCCCCGGCAGGGGCGTAAGAACGCCACGTGCCTTCTTTCGCCCCTGCCGGGGCTGGGAGGTCATTGCGATGGTGATCCAGTGGTTCCGTTCGTTCCTCACTCCACCACCGGCTACCATCTGTCGGCCCTCCGGGCCTCAAGCAGGAGACCCACAGTGGCGGGCAGGGAAAGTTGCTCCGCGTTCCGCCCCGCTCCGCCGGGTGCTTTGCTATACACCAACATGCGGTTCCATTTTGGGCGTGCATTTGCGCCGCGGCGGTGTTCCCTCGCGGGATGCGTTTCTTTGTTTCCGTGGCCGCTTATCGCGATGCCGAACTGCTCCCCACTATCCGTGACCTCGTGGCCAAAGCGGCCGCGCCGGGGGCGCTGACGGTGGCCATTCTAAATCAAGACGACGCGCCGGTGCCTGCCGGAGACTGGCCGTCAGGGCCGCGGTATCGGGTGGAGACTTGCGCGCCGGCGGAGAGCCGCGGGGTGTGCTGGGCGCGGGCGCGGCTCCAGGGGCTTTTTGATGGCGAGGACTATTATCTCCAGCTCGACTCGCACCATCGTTTCGTGCCCGGGTGGGATGCGTTATTGCTGCGGGAGCTGGCGCGCTGCCCTTCCGCGGATGCGCTGCTCTCGGCGTATCTGCCGTGGTATCGCCCGGGGAAAAACGGCGACGGGGACCGGTGCGCGCCGCTGGATGGCGGGCGGCTGGTGTTCTCGCACTGGGACGGCGAGGGGATCGCGAATTTCAAAGCGCCGGTGATCGAGGCGGACGCGGACGCGCCCGTCCCAGGGGCGTTCGTGTCCGGGCATTTTATTTTCGCGCGCGGGGATTTCGTGACACGGGTGCCTTACGATCCTGACATCTACTTCACGGGCGAGGAAATCACCCTGGCCGCGCGGGCATGGACGCACGGGTTCGATATTTTCCATCCGGTGCGCGCCGCCGCGTGGCACCACACGGACCGCCTGGAGTCGCCGCGGCATTGGGACGACGACGCGCGCTGGCCGTTGCTCCAGACGCGCGC
The DNA here is from genome assembly GCA_031429155.1 of Verrucomicrobiota bacterium. Taxonomy (GTDB): domain Bacteria; phylum Verrucomicrobiota; class Verrucomicrobiia; order Verrucomicrobiales; family V1-33; genus V1-33. The sequence goes on from JANOZA010000764.1 coordinate 1,787, forward strand.
GGTGGAGAAGATGCGCCGGCTTTTCGCGGACGATCCTTACATTGACGCGAAGGACGGCCTCGGCACCGCGCGCACGCTGGCGGCCTACGAGGAGCACGCGGGGATTGCGCTGCGGCGGGACGCAGCCGCCGCGGCAGGATCATTCAGGTCGCGACACTGACGGGCGCGGGCCTTTCCTCATCTTCCCCGTGCAGAAACGCCGTGCGGCACAGCTCTGCGTAGAGTCCGCCGTGCGCCAGCAACTCTGCGTGCGTGCCCTGCTCGACGACTTTGCCGAGATCCAAAACATAGATACGGTCGGCGTGCCGGACGGTGCTCAGGCGGTGGGCAATGACGAAGGAGGTGCGGTTCACCATGAGTCGCTCCAGCGCTTGTTGGATGAGGCGCTCGGTCTCGGTGTCCACGCTGGCGGTGGCTTCATCGAGGAGGAGGATCGGCGGGTTCTTGAGCAGTGCGCGGGCGATGGAGAGGCGCTGCTTTTCACCAACGCTGAGGCGGACGCCGCGCTCGCCGACTTGCGTATCCAGTTTCTCCGGCAGGCGCTCGACGAAGCCGCGGGCATTCGCTGCCTCCAGCACGCGCCACATTTCGTCCTCGGTGGCGTCGCGTTTCGCGATAACGAGATTGTCGCGCACGGTGCCGTTAAACATGAAGCTCTCCTGGGTGACATAACCGATGGCGTTGCGCAGGGCGGGCTTGCTGATGTCGCGGATGTTCTGGCCGTCTATCGTGATCGCGCCGCCTTCGTATTCGTAGAAGCGCGTGAGCAGGTTGATGATCGTGCTTTTTCCCGCGCCTGTCGGTCCCACGAGGGCGATGACCTGACCTGGCTGCGCCTCAAGGTTCACGCCCTGGAGTGTGGCGTGCTTGCCGCTATAGGTGAAACGCACGTCATCATAGACGACGTGGCCTTTGGTCAGGCGGAGAGGCTCGCCGGCGTGGGCGTTGTCCTCCGGCGTGGCGTCCATGATGTCGAACACGCGATCCGCCGCCGCGCGTCCGGCCTGGAGGATTTGATTCAACTGATGCAGCCGGCCAACCGGCTCATAGAAGAACGGCATGATGAAGAGGAAGCCGAAGAACGCGCCCTGCGTCAGCGTGCCATCGAGCACCGCGCGGCCTCCAAAGAGCAACACCACGACGGTGCCCAGCGCGGCGAGGTAGTTCATCGTGGGATTATAGAAGGACCACGCGCGCATGACCTTCAGGGTGGAGCGGCGCAGGCGGTCGCTGAAGGCGTTGAAGCGCGTGTGCTCGGCCTCCTCCATGCTGTAGGTTTTGATCTGGCGGATGCCGCTGATGTTATCGTGAAGCAGCGAATTCATCTCGCTGGTGGCTTTGCGCACGTCTTTGTAGCGGCCGCGCGCGGTGGTGGTGTAGAGCAGTGCCCCGCCGATGAGGAACGGGATGGGGATCATGCCGATGGCCGCCAGTGCAGGGTCGTGCCAGAACATCCAGGAGCCGACGATCACAATCTGAAGCACCGAGACGACGCCCTGCTCCACGCCGTCAATGAGCACCCGCTCCATGGCGGTCACGTCCTCGGCGATGGTGGTCATGAGGTCGCCGGTCGGCTTTTTGTCGAACCACGGCAGCGGCAGCGACTGCAACCGGCGGTAGAGGTCGCTGCGGATGTCGAAGATTACATTCTGCTCCAGGGTGTTATTCAAAACGATGCGCAGTGCGTTCAAAAGATCGCGCCCGAACCACGCTGCGGCTGCCATCAGCACCCACGGCACCAGTTTGTCAGGCTGACCGCCGCGGATGACATCGTCCACGATGGTCTTGATGGCATTCGGCGGCACCAGCACGAGGAGCGTGCCGAGGACGGCGCACCCAAGCTGCGCGAAAGCCATGCCGGGGTAGCGGCGGAGCCAGGGGAAGACGCGGAGAATGGTTTTCATCCCGTCCGACGTAGTGGGGTTCTGCGGCGGGACAAGGCCGGATGAAAAGTGACCGCTGTGGAGCACGATGCACCGGCGGGATTCCTCCTGATTTCTGGTTTCCGTGCCGGACTTCCTCTCCGAACATCGCCACGTTATGAAACGACTTCTCCTGCTTCTTCTTCCCCTGGCGTTCTTCGCCTCGTGTTCCGCACCTTCTTCTTCCACTGGCCGCAGTGAGTTGGGAAATCGCCCCGGGCCGAGCGGATTTCGCACCGTTGTCATTGATGCCGGACATGGCGGGAAGGATTCCGGTGCGCGCAGCGGCATCACGGGTGACCTGGAGAAAAACCTCGCGCTCGATACCGCCCGGCGCGTGCAGGCAGCGCTGGGCGGCTCATTCCGCGTGGTGCAGTTGCGGACGAATGATGTTTTCGAGGATATCGACGAGCGCGTCGTGCGGGCGAGTCGCAGCGGGGACGTGCTGGTGAGCATTCATTACAATTCCGGTCCATCCGGACTGCGCGGGCCGGAGACTTATTATTGGCGCGTGGACAGTTACAGTCTGGCGAGGCGTCTCCAGCAAAATCTCGCAGACGTGAGCGCGTCAGAAAACAGCCGGGGACTGGTCCGGCGCCGGCTGCGGCTGACGCGGAATCCTTCGATCCCCTGCGTGCTCGTGGAGTGCGGTTACCTGTCCAATCCCGCAGAAGCCCGACTCTGCTCCACACCTGCCTACCGCCAGCAGCTTGCGCAGGCCATCGCCGATGCCATCCGCGAACAGTCCGCCAGCGGCGATGCCGGCATGGGGCCGCTGCCGCGTCACCTTGATGCGCCGCCCAGCCGGGCTTCGGACGCGCGGGAATGATCGAGGAGACCGTTTTTGCGAAACTTTGAAGATGAACTTCCCTTGCGGTAACGCACGGGGGAGTCGTTTAGGTTCCTTTTTCAGCATCTGATTTCCGTTTCCTAAACAACATGACATTCGAAGAAATACAGCAGGGCCTCTGGGTCATCGCCGGCCTCGTCATCATTGAAGGCCTTCTCTCCGTGGACAATGTGCTTGGCATTGCCGCACTTGCGAATGAGCTGCCCGAGAACCAACAGAAAAAGGCCATCCGGATCGGTCTCGCAGGGGCATACATCTTCCGCATCCTGGCGCTGCTCGTAGCCTCCTGGCTGATCTCCAATACCTGGGTGCGCTGGCTGGGTGCCGGATACCTGGTCTGGCTGATGTGTTCGCACCTCACGCGGCACGGAATTCCGGACGAGGAGGGTAAAGTGAAACCGATCCGCGCCACCATGGCCGGCATTCTCATGCAAATCGGCCTCATGGATTTAAGCCTGAGCATTGACAATGTCATTGCCGCCGTCGGATTGGCTCCCAAGGACCCGGTGACCCGCCTTCCCGTGATGTGGCCCATCTATGTCGGCGTGGGCATCGCTATCCTAGCCCTCCAGGCCATCGCGCCGCACGCAGTGAAACTGCTCAAGAAATATCCGATCCTCGAACCCACGGCGTTCGTACTCATCGGTTACGTAGGCGGCATCCTCATTTACGAAGAGGCCTATCATGTCATCACCGGAAACACCCTCCACATTCCGCCCTGGGGGAAATTCTCGGGCATTCTGCTCATCATGTGGATTGCCCTGCTCTACTCCGCCGACGGTGCCGTTCGGCGGCTGCTGAGGCCAGTGATGGTTTTGGCCATGCCGCTGATGAAAGCATTTTCCGGGCTGGTGAGCCTTATCCTTTGGCCAATCACGGCCCTTTTCTCCCTGTTTAAGCCGAAGACAGATTCGGGCACGCCGGCTTGATGCTGGGTGCGTTCCCTCCGTTTTCCCTGCGCGGCCTGTTCCCACTTGCGGTATTCCAGACGGGCATGAGCGATGACGGACTATGTTCGTTGATCACATTCGCATTCATGCCCGCGCCGGAAACGGCGGTGATGGCTCCGCTTCGTTTCGCCGCGAGAAGTTTATCCCGCGCGGCGGGCCGGATGGCGGCGATGGCGGGCGGGGCGGCTCCATCATTCTGAAAGTGGACAGCCACACGGACAATCTAAAGACTTTCTTCTACGATTCCAATCTCAAGACAGGCCACGGCGGCAAGGGCGCTGGCCGTCTCAAGGCCGGACGCAGCGGAGATGACAAAGTCTTCCGCGTTCCCCAGGGAACGATCGTCTATCGGGAGAAGGTCAAAGAACCTGCTGCCGAGACGGACAGTGACGACTTCCTCGTGGATGACGAAGCCCCCGTGGACACGGGCGAAGCTACCATGAAGAAGTCCCTCAAGCAGCGACTCAAGGAGGGACAGGATTTGGAACTCATCGCTGACCTCACGGAGATCGGCCAGGAATTCATTCTCTGCCGCGGCGGGCGGGGAGGGAAGGGAAACGACAATTTCAAGACATCCACTCACCAAACGCCTTACGAATTTACCCACGGGGAGACAGGCGAATCCGGTCACTTCTTTCTGGAAATGCGCCAGATCGCCGACGCGGGATTCGTGGGCTTTCCCAATGCCGGGAAGAGTTCGCTGCTCAGTCTCCTGAGTGCAGCGCACCCGAAGATCGCGCCGTATCCATTCACCACGCTGCACCCGATGGTCGGCGTCATTGAGTATTCCGAATACCGTCGCGTCGTGGTCGCCGATATTCCAGGACTGATCGAAGGGGCACACGCCAACGTGGGCCTCGGCCATGAATTCCTCCGCCACATCCTGCGCTGCCGCATTCTGCTCTTCGTCGTGGATGCCGCCGGCAGCGAGGGCCGGAACCCGATAGATGACCTCACAATTTTGCGCACGGAGCTTTCACTCTACGACGAGATGCTCGCCAAGCGCCCCTGGCTCATCCTTGCCAACAAGATGGACCTGCCGGAGGCCGCGGAAAACATGGCGTTTATCAAGGCGCGTTTTCCGAAGATCAAAGTCATCCCCGTTTCCGCCCACGACGGCAGCGGCATCGAGGATTTGAAAAAGGAACTCCTGAAGCGAGTCCACGCTCCGGCGAAGAAAGCGTGATCAGACTGGCGCGGAAATCCCGCCCGCACTGCGGCTCAGGAATGCGCTCACAGATGCGAGCGCGCTGAAGCAACGCTGATGCAGTGCGGTGTCTGCATTCAAAACGCCGCCGGTGGTGAGCGACTCAAGGTCTTTCGAAAGAACGGGGAGTTTCATCTGCACGAGAGCGGTGTGCATCCGGTGGCGCAGCGCGCGGATGGCTGCGACGTCGGCATCGTGCAGGGCCGTGCGGAGGCTGGCGGCGTGGGCAGTGAATTCAGAGGCGAGGGATTCAAGGACGGCGCGATATTTCTCCGGAGTGTGGCTGAAGATGGTCGCGAAGGCTTCAAGCGATGGCTCTGTCCCGGGCGAGAAGCGGGCGTGGGTGCGGAGAGCGGCGAAGAGTTGGTCGGCCTCGACGGGTTTGAGAATGACCGCGCACATTCCGGCAGCTTCGCAGGTTTCGCGGGCGGCGCTGCCCGCCTGAGCTGTCACGGCGATGAGCGGGATGCCCGGCCAGCGGGCTACGATAAGGCGGGCGACTTCCGCGCCGGTCATATCGGGTAACTGGAGATCGAGCAGCACGGCATCGAAAGCAGCGGACTCCATGGCCCGGATGGCTTCCGCGCCAGTCTCTGCGAAGTCGAGCCGGGCATTTGTTTCATTGAGGATGGACTCCATGACGTGCCGGTTGGAAGCGACATCCTCGACGTAGAGCAGCGTTAGGCATGAAAGGTCCGGCACGGCATTTGTCGCGGGATGGTCATGTTCCGGCACTGTCGCTGCCGAGGGCAATGGCAGGGTGACGGTGAAGCAGGTGCCCTCCCCGGCGCGGCTGCGCACAGAGAGAGAGCCGCCCTGCCGTTCCACCAGTTCACGGGCAATGCTGAGGCCGAGTCCGCTGCCGTCGAACTGCCGCCCGTCCGGCCGCCGCACCTGAGTGAATGGCGCAAAGATGCGCGTCTGTTCCTCCTCGGGAACGCCAACGCCCGTGTCCTCCACCGCGAATTCCACGACTCCCTCCGGCAGTGCGCGCACGGCGATGCAGACGTGACCGTGATCCGTGAACTTGAGTGCATTGGAGACGAGGTTGTTCAGGATCTGCATGAGCCGCACGGGATCGCCCTGGACGCTGGCAGGGAGCGCGGGGTCGGCTTCCAGTTCCAGACTCAATCCTTTTTGCATGGCGACGGGCCGGTGGATCAGGGTCAGGTCGTCCAGGTGCTGGCGTAGCTGGAAGGTTTGATGTTCGAAGTCCAGGCCACCGGCTTTGAGCCTCGTGTAGTCGAGGGCGTCGTTGAGCAGGGCCATGAGATTGCGCGCGGCGGTGCGCAGCGAGCGGATGACTGGCTCCTGGTGTTTGGCAGGCTGATTGCGCTCCAGCACGCGGATCAGTCCGGTGACGGAATTCATCGGCGTGCGGATTTCGTGGCTCATCACGGCGAGGAATTCCTCTTTGAGCCGCGTGGCATCCTCCGCCTCACGCCGTGCGGCATCGAGTCGGGTCACGTCGTCACGCACCTTGAGGGCCATGCTGTGAAAGGTAGCCGCGAGGCGTCCCAGTTCGTCATCGCCCTGCAACGGCAGGTCAGCGGTTTCCTGCCCCGCTTCGTAGGCGGCCATGGCTTCCGTCACGCGATGCAACCGTGCGGCCAGCCATCGCGCGAGGAGTGCGATAACCAATATGCCCACGAGCGCGGCGACGCCGGTGGCGACGGCGGCCCTGTCGCGCGCGGCGGTGAGCAGTTTTAGCCAATCCACCGCCGGCACGGTGAAGGAGGCCGTGATTTCCTGCGGCACTCCAGGAGCGAGGGGAAAGTGTGCGACGTGAGTGAGATCCTGCCCGGCAGGGCCCGGCGACTCGTTCGAAATGTCTCCCGACGGAAGCCCGAGATCGCTGCCGAAGGTCCGGGCGGAATCCGGGTGGATCAGATAGTCGCCGTTGGGACCGGACAGCATGAGCCGCACGCCGCTGCCCGGCGGTTGCTCCAGTTCTGCGAGAAGACTGCTCACGTCCACATTGATAACGAGGACGCCAAAGACGGTGCCGTCTGCATCCCGCACCTGGATCGCTGCCCGCAGGGTGGGGATGTGAGGCTCCGTGACTTTGCCGAACTCCTGGTTCAGATTGATAGCCGAAACATAGACGGCATTTGGCGGCAGCTTGAGGGTGTCTTTGAAATAGTCCCGGTCACCCTTTTGCTGGAGGCGGTCAGCCGGCACGGTTTCAATGTGGCCGTGGTTGTTATCCAGGCGGATGAGTTCCCGCCCGGAGTCAGCCACCCCGATGAGGCGCACCTGGAAGTAGGACGGCTTGCCTTCGAGGAGCGCGTGGAATTCATCGCTTACCAGCCGGTGCCACTGTTCCCGCTCTGCCGGGCTCTGCGCCCGGACAAACTCCCGCAATGTGGGCGTCCGGGAAAGGAAGGAGGCATCGCGCATCACGGCAGTGACCGCCGACTGGAGTTTCAATTCCGCCGCGACCGCATCATGCCGCAGGTTTTCCTCCCATGTCTGGATGAGCGACTGCCGCCCGCCCTGCCAGATGAGCCAGCCGCAGAGCAGCACGAGGCCGCCGAGGAGCAGCGACCACAGCAGCACGAATCGCGTGACGAGGGATCGGCGCCAGGGAATGGGGTTGGAGGTGGGCATGGGGCGGGAGAGGGATGACCGGGGAGCAACCATAGAGTTCTTCCACCCGGCTTTTCTTTTGACAACCCCCGCATTCCGATTACCGCCACCCTCCCGCGCGAAGGCATAATTTGGCAGGGTAGCTCAGCGGTAGAGCAGGGGACTCATAAGCCCTTGGTCGGGAGTTCGATTCTCCCCCTTGCCACCATTTTCAGCCTCGATCGTCCGGTGCCGCATCCACTCCGAGCGGTTCCACCCCGAAAAAGTCGCGCAGCACCTGGTGATACACCTGCCGTTTGAAATCCGGCAGCCAGCGCAGGTCGAAGTCTTTGGGATCAATCCAGCGAAAGCTGCGGAACTCCGGGTGCTTCGTCTCGAGATTGAAGAGCGAGTCCGGGCCGTGAAAATTACAGCGAAAGTAGATCTGCTGCTGGCCGACGTAGCGTCCACGGCGGCGGTGGCGCACCGGGAAGCGGTAGCGGTAGCCCCCGCGTTCCTCCACGACATCGTAGCTCCCGGGCAGGACGGAGATTTCCTCCTCCAACTCGCGGGCGAGAGCCTCGCGCGGTGTTTCGCCGAAATCACGCCCACCCTGGGGAAATTGCCAACTGTTGGAGAAGTCTGTGCGCTCACAAATGAGCAGTTTGCCTTCGGCATTCACCATGAGACAGGCAACACAGGGACGGAATTTTTCGACGGGAGGACTTTGGGATTGATCAGGCACGGTAATGGCGGCGACGAAACGCACGCGGCAGTGAGCGTCAACATGTTTCACCGGCGGTCGCACAGTTGCTTTCGCATTTTGACTGCGGCGTGACGGGTTTGAGGACGATTACACCGGCTTCGACTTCCCATAGGTTGCCTCAGCATCATAGCTGCGTTCCTCGATCACCTGTTGGAGCGACACCGGATCGCTGGAGGCGGGGAGGACGCGACGGTAGAAGCAACTGCGGTAGCCGGTGTGGCAGGCTCCGGCACCGCGCTGCTGCACGCGGAGCACGAGAGCGTCCTGGTCGCAGTCCGTGAGGATTTCCACGATCTTCTGCACGTGACCGCTGGTGGCACCTTTGTGCCAGAGTTCCTGGCGGCTGCGGCTGAAATAAACGGCCTCACCCAGGGCGAGCGTGAGGCGCAGCGATTCGTCGTTCATATAGGCCACCATCAGGACTTCTCCGGTCAGGCTATCGGTGGCCACAGCGGTGATGAGCCCGTCTTTATCGAATTTCGGGGCAAAGCCGTCGCCGGATTCGATGGCTTTACGGTCTTCGCGGGAGCCGAAGCGCAGGGCGGCGGCGGCGGTGGTGATTTCGGGAGACATGAGGAAATGAAGAGTGGAAAACGAAGAATGCAGATCGTCCTGCTGAGGATCAGTGTGCCTCCAGGGTTGATCCTTCAACCTCGCTTATTTTGGCAGCATGCCCGGATGCCACGTGTCGGCCACGATATCACGGAGGCGGACGAAAGTGGCGCCGGTCTCCGTTTTCTCCCACTCAAGAGTGACAACCATCATGGAGGAAATTTCCCAGCGGGTGCGGTCTCCCGTCGCGAAGTGTTTTGAATAGGCGACGCTGTCCTTGTCTATCCACAATTTGTAGGGACCGGTGCCGTCCGGCGGACTGAGGTCGAACACCGAGCGCCGGTCCTGATTGGGAACATCATCTCCGAAATAATGGCCGCGGCGCACCAGCACGCGAAACGTCTGCGGGCCCTTCTGATAGGCTTTGTAGAACTTATTCAGCAGCCCGTCCTTACCCTCAATGAAGGTGCTCCATTCCACGAGACAGCCGGCCTTCGTCTCCTCCACGGAAACGGGCACTCCCTCCTCTTTCCCGGGCATGAAGATGATGAACGCGTAATAGTGCCGCTTGGGATCGTCCTCCATGGGCTCCATACGGGTCAATTCCATGTCCTCGGGAACGATGGGGCCATCCGCATGTTCCTTGTAATAGGCTTCCATCAGCTTTGAAACCTTCTCGGGCGCGAGGCAGTATTTGAGCCGCTCCTGCCAGGTCTTTGCCGCAAAGAAACGGATGAGAGCAGTTCCGGGTTTTTCAAGGTGACCACTGGAAGGCACGACCTCGCGAATC
>JANOZA010000765.1:0-5607 GCA_031429155.1 Verrucomicrobiota bacterium
GGCATCAGCGTTGAGCGATTCAACCTCGCCCAGCAGCCCGCCGCCTTTGCTGCAAATGCCGGCGTCAAAATCCTGCTCCAGGCTGGCGGCACCGCGGTGCTTCCGCTCATTTTCTGGGACGGGGAATTGAAGCTCAAGGGCCGGTATCCCAACCGCGAGGAACGAACCGCATGGCTCCACACGGCGTTCGCCGGGGAGGAGAAAGAGGCGTGAACCTGCCACCCTATCAGCCCGACCCCGCCACGGCCACGCGCTTTCTCTTCTTCACCGGAAAGGGCGGCGTGGGCAAAACCTCTCTCTCGTGCGCCGCTGCGCTGAGACTTTCCGCCGCCGGCAGGCGCGTACTGCTGGTGAGCACCGACCCGGCATCCAATCTGGACGAAGTCCTGGAAACAAAGCTCTCCGGCCACCCTTCTCCAGTGCCGGGAGCCCCCGGGCTGCACGCCATGAACATCAATCCCGTCGAAGCTGCAGCCGCTTACCGGGAGCGCTTGATCGGCCCGATGCGCGGGCTGCTGCCGGAGACCGCTCTGCGCAGCATGGAGGAACAGTTGTCCGGCTCCTGCACCGTGGAGATCGCCGCCTTTGACGAGTTCTCCGGGCTCATCGGCGATGCCACTGCCTCGGCGAACTACGATCACGTCATCTTCGACACCGCGCCGACCGGGCACACGTTGCGTTTGATGAGTCTCGCGAAGGCATGGGATCAGTTTCTCGACAACAATTCCAGCGGCACCTCCTGCCTCGGCCCGCTGGCGGGTTTGGAAAAACAGCGCGCCATTTACGAGGGCACGGTGAACACTCTGGCGGATGCCTCGCTGACCACTCTCGTTCTCGTCAGCCGACCGCAACTCAGCGCCCTGCGCGAGGCCGAACGGACCTCCGGCGAGCTGCGCACTCTCGGCATCCGCAATCAATGCCTCATCATCAACGGCTGGTTTGAAACGAAATGTCCGGAAGACCCCACTGCGCAGGCTTTGCAACAGCGCGGAGCCGCCGCCCTGGGCAGAGCTGCCGCGTTCATCGGAAGCCTGCCAGCGTTCATCGTTCCCCTGCGGCCGGTCAACATTCTCGGCATCGGCGGATTGCGGATTCTGATGGACGGTATCGGTGAGTCCCCTGCCCCTGCTGCAAAGCATAATGACTGGACTCCTCCTTCCATGGAAAGTCTCACGGACCTGGTAACCGACATCGAGAAGGCGGGGCACGGCGTCATCATGACGATGGGCAAAGGCGGCGTGGGCAAGACTACCGTCGCCGCGGCCATTGCCGTTCTGCTGGCAAAGCGCGGCCATGCGGTGCATCTCAGCACCACCGACCCAGCTGCCCACGTCGCCCAGACTTTGTCGGGGCAGGTCGCGGGACTCACGCTCAGTAAAATTGATCCGGCAGCGGAGACCGCCGCCTACACCGCCGACGTCCTGCGCAACCAGGGCGGGCAGATGGACGAGTCGGGACGAGCGCTGCTGGAGGAGGACCTGCGCTCGCCGTGCACGGAGGAGATCGCAGTCTTCCGCGCCTTCGCCCGCGAAGTGGGACAGGGAACCAGCCGGTTCGTCGTGCTCGACACCGCCCCCACCGGGCACACTCTGCTGCTTCTCGATGCCAGCGAATCCTATCAGCGCGAACTGGAACGGCAGGCTCGCAGCACCCAGCCCGAGGAAGTCCTCAAGCTGCTGGAACGACTGCGCGATCCTGACTTCACCCGCATCCTCCTCGTCACGCTGCCTGAAGCCACGCCCGTGCATGAGGCCGCCGCACTCCAGGAAGACCTCCGCCGCGCCCGCATTGAGCCGTTCGCGTGGATCATCAACCAGAGCCTGCTCCACAGCGGCTCCTGCGATCCTCTGCTGCAGCGCCGCGAAGAATCCGAGCATCGCTACATTAGCGAAGTCGTCTCCCGCCTCGCCCGCCGCACCGCATGGCTCCCCTGGCAGCCGGAGGAGCCCATTGGCCCCGGCCCACTGCTCGCCCTCGCAGCTTCGACGCTCCATGTGAGTTCTCATTGAAATCGCAGAGCGGCACCAGTCGTCGAGTGGTCCCTTTCGCCACTTCCCGGCTGACAATACCCGCCGGCACTCCACGATCCGCCGCATGTCTGACGAAACCATCACCTCCACCCGCGACAAGGCGCTGCACCTCAATCTGGATGCCGCCAAGTACGGCACGTTCGCTGAAATCGGTGCCGGCCAGGAGACGGCGGCTTGGTTTTTCAAGGTCGGCGGAGCATCGGGCACGATCGCGAAGTCCATTTCCGCCTATGACATGACGATGAGCGACGCCATCTACGGCCCCAGCCCGCGCTACGTCTCCAGGGAAAGGCTGACGGCGATGCTGGAGCACGAGTACGCGATTCTCAGCGAGAGACTCGGACCCAAGCGCGGCGCTACGACCACATTCTTCTCCTACTGCAATACCGTCCGCGCCCGGGCCTATTCCGACAAAGGCGGTGCGGAGTGTCACGGCTGGCTCGGCATTCGCCTCCAAACCAGGCCCGGGGGCGCGCCAAATGACATTCTCCTGCACGTCCGCATGATGGACGACACGAATCTCGAACAGCAACGCTCGCTCGGCATTCTCGGGGTGAACCTCATCTGGGCAGCGCTGTATCACCGCGACAATCTGAAACGCTTCATCGAGTCTCTCACCGACGAACTAAGCCCCGGCGGCGTGGAGGTGGACATGCTGAAGTTCGACGGGCCGGACTTCGCCGGCATAGACAACCGCGAGGTGGCCCTGCAGCTTGTGGAAAGCAATCTGACGGACGCGGCATTCTTCACCGCCGATGGAGAGGTGATGCAGGCGAGCGAGAAGCTCTACAAGCAGCCGGTGCTGGTGCTGCGAGGCAGTTTCAATCCGGCTACGCTCGTACACATGGACATGCTCGCGAGTGCCGCGACGGATTTCCGCAAACACCTCAGCGATCCGGCGAAACCGTGGATCGAACTGATGGAATTCAGCATCAACAATCTCTTCTCTCCGGTGAGCAGTTTCACCCACACCGACTTCCTCCAGCGCGCCACCGCGCTGCAAAAGCTGGGGAAGAACGTGCTCGTCTCGAAGTTCGGCGCGTTTCACCGGCTGGGCTCCTATCTCAGCCGCCACACCCAGGAACCCGTGGGGCTCGTGCTCAGCCTCGATGTGCTGGAGAAGCTCTTTGAGGAAAAGTGGTACGACGACCTGCCGGGCGGCATTCTGGAAAACTTCGGACGCCTCTTCAAGCACCAGCTCCGGCTCTACGTGTATCCCGTGCTCGACCGCGACAGCGGTCAGTTGCGCACCGTCGCCAAGGCGGAGATCGCCGACACTCTGCGCAGTCTGTTCGCCCACCTCACGGAGAATCAGCGCATCCTCAGTATCGCCGGGAATGCGAACCGTGAGTTGCTCAAGTACTGGACCACTGACATCCGCCGCATGATGGCGGAGCGGGACGAACACTGGAAGGCACTGGTGCCGGCTGAGGTGGCGGCGGTTTATGCGTGAAGCGTCGCCTAACACGAAGTGGCAACGGGCGGCACTTACTTTCCAACCATTCGCCGCCCGCTCAGAGCGCGAAAGAGCGTGAGTTCGTCAGCGGAGTCCAGGCCACCGCCGGCGGGGAGTCCCTGAGCGAGGCGGGTGATGTGAATGGCGGGATGCGTTCCACCGAGCAGCGTCGTCAGGTAATTCGCCGTGGCTTCGCCCTCCACATCGCTGCCGGTGGCGAGGACAACCTCGCGCACAGTTCCGCTTTGGAGTCGCTGCACGAGTTGGCCGATGCGGAGTTCCTCAGGGCCGATGTTATCCAGCGGGCTGATGCGCCCGTGGAGCACATGATAGTGTCCGCGCCATGCGCCGGTGCGCTCCAGCGGGAGAATGTCGGTGCTTTGCTCCACGACGCAGAGCAGTGAGGGATCGCGCGTGGTGTCGCCGCAAAGGCGGCAGCCAGCGGCGCGGCTGGCAAAGAAGCCGCAGGTCTGACAGAGCGCGACCTGTTGCGCCGCATCGGTGAGCGCGGCGGCGAGCGCATCGGAAGGACTCTGTGATGAGCGCAGCAGCCAGAGGGCGATGCGTTCCGCGCTGCGGGGTCCGATTCCTGGCAGGCGCTTGAGTTGGAGAATGAGCGCGCGGATTTCGTCCGGGTAGTCAACCTTGCTCACGGGCGGAGAATGCGGCGGGGGGCGAAACGAGCGCGGGGACGCGAGGGCGGCGGCAGTTTCCTGCCGTCGCGGGCGGACTGATGCTCAGCCTGGGTGACGAATCTTTCCAGGGCGGCGTCTTCGTGGATGAGTCCGTCGCGGGCATCTTCGAAACGCTGGAGCGCATCTTCAGCGTGACCGGCACGCAGCAGGATGATGGCATCACGAAAGGCATCGCGACGTGCCAGAGCTTCGCGTGAGAGCCCGCCATGCGTCGCGAGAAGCTGGAATATCTCCACAGCAGCACCTTCCGGAGGATTGAGTATCTCCAGCGGGCGGTCCTCCGTATTTTCGGCGAGCCGGTGCGTGGCAGCGTCGGTAAGCAGCAGCGTGTGATATTCGGCATTCTGTGCGGCGAGCCAGCGACTCTGCTCCACGGCATCGCCGGCTGCGGAATACTGCTCGCCGGACAGGCCCGCAGTGAGCGTGCCGCAGGTTATGCCGGTGCCGCATTCCACGGGCTGGTGATCCTTATGCATGTGCGTGACGGCGAATTGTTTCATCGCTTCTGCAAGCACGAGGCCGGCGGCGGCGGCTTTGTCGGCGTGATTTTCCACCGCCAGTGGAAGCCCGAAGAAGGCGCGCACTGCGCCGCTTTCAGGAGCATCCAGCAACGCACCGTGGTCCAGCAGAACGCGGGAGGCAGAATGACGGAATGCCTCCATTAGTTTCAGAAATTCGCGCGCAGGCATTTGCTCGCGCAGGGCGGTTTCATTCAACATGCGACAGGTGAGCACCGCCGCCTCGCGCTGATCGGGCAAAAGGAATTCCCCGCTCTTCGCTGCCGCCAGTCGCTGGAGCAAACCGCGACTGAGCCGACCGGCAAACCAGCGCTCCACGCCGGCGCCGCGCGGTGCAAGGCAACCTGCGGTCACCAGGCCGACCGCCATCGCTGCCGCCAAAGAAAACGGTTCCCACGCGAAACTGAACTTCTGCGCCATGAGCACAGACTGGGTGCCCGCGAGCACCAGCGCCACGACGAGCAGACCGATCCGCCGCCTCCAGGAATCAAGCACCCCGCCCGTCCAGCCGGCCAGCCAGCCTGCGGATGCGGCGAGGGCAAACGTCACCGGCTTGCCCGCTTCGATTGACGCACCAGCCATCCATCCCGCTCCCGAAGCTATACCAGGCAGCCAGGCGGAGGCCGCCACGGCCACGCCGGCCAGCCCGCCAATCCACAACCCTAACGATGACAATTCCCCGCGCGGGCGCGAAGGCACGGGCACTGGATCGTTTGGGCTTACTGCGGTGGAGGCCATGCGGAGAAGGGGGGCGGCGGGGGCGGACAATAGCCTGCTGCCTGCGTCCGGCAACTTCCACTTTCAACCTATGCGCCCCCGGCACCACGGGCCACCGTCCGCTCGGCATGAGTAACCACACTTCCCTGAGCCGCTTCCTGCCGATAGTGGAGAATCGGCGGCTGATCCGC
>JANOZA010000766.1:0-1679 GCA_031429155.1 Verrucomicrobiota bacterium
CTTCGCTTCACGACCGCCGGCTCCGTAGATGACGGCAAGTCCACGCTCATCGGCCGCCTGCTCTATGATTCCAAGTCCATCTTTGAGGACCAGCTCGCGGCGGTGGAAAAGTTTTCCAAAAAGCGCGGCGATGCTCACATTGA
This sequence comes from Verrucomicrobiota bacterium, assembly GCA_031429155.1. GTDB lineage: Bacteria > Verrucomicrobiota > Verrucomicrobiia > Verrucomicrobiales > V1-33 > V1-33. Next base: position 144 of record JANOZA010000766.1, read on the forward strand.
CCTCGCGCTCGTGACGGACGGACTACGGGCAGAGCGGGAGCAGGGGATTACGATTGATGTCGCCTACCGCTACTTCGCGACGCCGCGGCGGAAGTTTATCATCGCGGATACGCCGGGGCACATTCAGTACACACGGAACATGGTCACAGGCGCGAGCACGGCCAACCTCGCGATCATTCTCATCGATGCCCGGAAGGGCGTCATCGAGCAGACGTGCCGCCACGCTTTTCTCGCAAACCTCCTGCGCATCCAGCATGTCGTGCTGGCGGTGAACAAGATGGATCTCGTGGACTACAGCGAGGACGTGTATGAGCGCATCAAGTGTGAGTTCAGCGACTTCGCGAGCCGGCTCGACAATCTCGTGGAGATGACCTTCCTCCCCATCAGCGCGCTGAATGGAGACAACGTCGTGGATAAGTCCGACAAGATGCCGTGGTATCAGGGGCCGACGCTGCTTTACCACTTGGAGACGGTGTATGTGCGGCCCGGGGAGAATCACGTGGAGGCGCGCTTCCCCGTGCAGACGGTGATCCGTCCGCATAGCGACGAATGGCATGACTTTCGCGGCTATGCGGGCCGCGTGGCCGGCGGGGTATTCAAGCCCGGCGATGCCGTGGTGGCGTTGCCGTCAGGGTTTCAGAGCAAGGTGAAAGCCGTGCATACTGCGGACGGTGATCTGCCGGAGGCCTTCGCGCCCCTTTCCGTCACGCTGACGCTGGAGGACGAGATAGACATCAGCCGCGGAGACATGCTCGTGAAGCCGAACAATCCGCCGACTGTCGGACAGGATGTGGAAGCAATGATCTGCTGGTTTAGCGAAAAGCCCATGGCTCCGCGCGGCCGCTACGTGCTGCGCCACACGACGCGCGAGGTTCAGGCTGTCGTGAAGGAGTCGCGATACAAAGTGAACATCAACACCCTCCACAAGATCGAGGACGACGTGACCTTTCAGATGAACGACATCGGACGCATCGCCGTGCGCACCAGCGCGCCGCTCATGTTCGACCCCTACGCGAAGAACCGCATCACCGGCAGCTTCGTGCTCATAGATGCCGGCACGAACGAAACCGTGGCGGCGGGCATGATCATTTGATTCCCATCGCGGCGGACCGGCTTAGTTCCAGTTGCATCCCGCCGCTCCGCGTGCCAGAGGGCGCACGCGAACAGCATCCTTTGCCGGCATGGCGGAATGGTAGACGCGGCGGATTCAAAATCCGCTTCCCGAGAGGGAGTGAGGGTTCGAGTCCCCCTGCCGGTACTTTGTTTTACAACGAGTTGAGGATGATGCCAAAGAAATGCGGTGTGCACCGAAAAGCACCTCACCTCGACTGCCGCACCGGGCCCGCCTCACATTACGCATTTCTCTGCTGGTCAGTCCGCCTCCCCTGCGATAGGAAGTCAGGAAACTTACCACCGTCGGCTCCCTCCCCGCCCGCTTCCGAGCTTCCTCCGCATGATCTGGATCGCACCGCCTGAAAAAGACACCGCCAACAGTTCGCTCGAAAAGCGCCTCTGGGACGCCGCCGACCAGTTCCG
>JANOZA010000767.1:0-3289 GCA_031429155.1 Verrucomicrobiota bacterium
CCCATCCTTGTGCAGGAGTATCAGCCGAACTCGTTCCGCATAGACTTTGTTGACGCCGGTGTTCAGCGGGACGGAGACAATGTCAGCGTCCCCGTGAAGTCCGCCTATCTCATGGGCAAGCCGCTCAGCGAAGCCCAGGCGACATGGACTTCCCGCATTTCACAGGAGGCATTCGCGCCCGCAAAATGGGACGGCTTCCGCTTCTGCCACTCGCGCAATTATTATGTCTGGGACGGCCAGGAGTATCACTCCATGCAAGAGGAACAGTGGATGTCGCCGCTGCTCACGGGGCAGGATACGGTGAAGCTTTCGGCAAAAGGCGAGGCGATCATCGCGGCCAAAGCCCCCGTCGCTTTTGGCGCGCCGGGGCCGAAAAAGCTCAGCGTGGAAGCGGAGATCACGGACATCAATCAGCAGACCATTTCCGCTTCCTGGTCACGCACGGAGCATCCGTCGGAGTTCTACATCGGAGCGAAACGCGGTGCCAATGCCGTGGGTGCCGGTGAAGACCTGACGATGGAACTCGTCGCCGTGCAGCCTGACGGCAAACGCCACGACAAGCCGGTGCAAGTCACCGCGCTGGTGGAGCACCTCACGTGGAATGCCGTGCGCGTGGAGACCGCGGGTGGCGGCAGCAGTGTTCGAAACGACCTCGTGTTCGCCAAAGTCAGCGAGCACACCGTGACCGTTGGCCCCGACGGCGGCGCGCTCACTTTCAAACCAGCGGTCGCCGGTACTCACAATATCACGTTCACCGCCCGCGACGCCAAAGGCGCGGAGGTGCGCACCGTTGTCAGCGTGGACGTGTTCGGAGCAGGCGATATGACCTGGCAGCAGAAGGACGGCGTGAAAATGGAACTCGTGGCTGACAAGGACAGCTATGCGCCGGGCGACACCGCGAAGGTCGTCGTCAAGACACCCCTCAAAGGCACGGCGCTCGTCACCGTGGAGCAGAACAAGGTGCTCTGGCAAAAACTGGTGCCGCTCGAGCCCGGCGGCGTGGTGGAGATTCCGATAGATGAAGCGTGGTCGCCGAATGTCTTCGTGAGCGTGACCCACATCCGCGGCGGCAAGGATGACCCCCGGGAATTCAAGATGCCGGAGTATCGCGTCGGCTTCTGCCAACTGCGCGTCGAGAGCCGCCGTCATGCGTTGACGCTCGGCATTCAGCCATCGAAGCCGGAGTTCCGGCCGGGCGAGTTGGTCGAAGTGGACATCACCGCCAAAGACGGTGCGGGCAAAGCGCTCCCCAATGCGGAAGTGGCTTTCTGGGCGGTGGATGAAGGCATTCTCTCGCTCATGCCGTGGGAAGCGCCGAACGCTTTCGAGACGTTCCACTACGATCAAAGCCTGTTCGTCACCACGGGCCTGACTCTCGTGAATCTGATGAAGGAAAACCCGAAGGAACTCGAGTTCGCCAACAAAGGTTTCGTCATCGGCGGCGGAGGCGAGGAGGGCTCGGTCAACATTGGGATGCGGCGCAATTTCAAACCCACCGCCTACTGGAATGGTTCATTGAAGACCGGCGCGGACGGCAGCGTTAAAGTCACTTTCCCTGCTCCGGATAACCTGACGGAGTTTCATCTCGTAGCCGTCGGTAATGAAGGCGTGACGCGCTTCGGCACTGCGGAGAGCAAATTCAAAGTGAACAAGCCGCTCATGCTGGAGCCTGCGCTGCCGCGCTTTGCCAACGAGGGCGATCAGATCACGCTCAAGGCGGTGCTGCACAACACCACGGACAAAGCTGCGGATGTGAAGGTATCACTCGGTCTGGATGAGCATTGCCAGTTGCTCGAAGGCCAGCCGCAAACTCAGACACTGTCGCTGGCGCCGCAGGGCACCAAGGCCGCGCTCTTCACTGTGAAATTCCTCGCCGAAGGACCAACTGTGATGAAGTGGACCGCCGACGGCGGCAGTAAGGAATTGTCCGATGCCGCAGAGAGCAAACTCACCATCGGTCTGCCTGAGCCGCTGCTGCGCGAGTTGAATTTCCTCAGTCTCACGTCAGCCGATGACGGACGGAATCTGCTGGAAAAGATCCGGCCCGAAGTCCTCGAAGGCAAAGGCGAGGTCACGATCACGCTGAGCAACAGTCGCGCGCTGGAAGGTGCCGAGGCCGTGGAGCAACTGCTGCACTATCCCTACGGCTGTGCTGAGCAAACGATGTCGTCCATGCTGCCCTGGCTGACGCTACGCGACCTCAAGAAAGCGCTGCCGTCCATCAACCGCCCGGATGCGGAGGTCGCGATGGTCATTCAAAAAGGAGTGGATCGCCTGCTCTCCATGCAGACACCCAAAGGCGGTCTCGCCTACTGGCCCGGCGGAGACGTGGAAAATCCCTGGGCGACGGCGCACGGTGCTGTGGGCCTGATTCTGGCTTCCCGCGCCGGTGCCGACGTGCCGCAGGCCCGCCTCGATTCGTTGATCGGATGGCTCTCCGGTTCTCTGCGGGAAGCCGCGGAGGAAACCGACGCCTGGGCTCTCGGCGAACGCGCTTATGCGGCCTGGGCGCTGGCCCTCGCGGGCAAGTCCGAGCCGGCCTATCACGAAGCGCTCTTCAAGCAGAGCGAGCAATTATCCGGCTATGGCCGCGCCATGCTCGCACTCGCCATCGCCGAATCCAATGGCTCAGCCGACATGGCCAGGACGCTTCTTTCCATGCCTGACAACGGAGCGAAAGGCTGGTGGCTGGGCGAAAGCACCGGGGCCATCCGCGCGCTGGCTTTGATGAAACTCAAGGATCCCGCCGCCGATGCCGAGATGGGCCGCCTGATGGCTTCGCGCAGCCCGCGCGGCGACTGGCGCAATACCTTCAACAACGCATGGGTGCTCCTTGCGCTCTCCCGGGAAGCCGCAAGTCTGCCGGCTCTGAAAGCCGGACAGTCCTGCGTCTTGACCCTCGGCGGCAAGCCCCAGGAGATCGCCCTGCCCGGCGAGCCTGCCTCCCAAAGCGTGACCTTCAAGCGCGAGGCCGGCAAAGCCCTGCCGGAACTCACCGCCAAAATCGCCGCCGGCGCGAAACTGTTCGCGCGCATCGAAGTCACCGGTCGCGCCAAAGGCGGCGAGCAGCCCGCCCGCAGTTCCGGCTTCAGCATTGACCGCAACTGGCAGCGCGTCGCCACCGACGGCACTCTCGCCGCCGCCGATCAGCTCAGCACCGGCGATCTCGTCCTCGTCACCCTCAACGTGAACGTGCCCGGAGCCGCCGTATACATCGTCATTGATGACCCGCTCCCCGCCACCATGGAAGGCGTGAACCCTAACTTCGGCAGCATGGTCGCCGCCGATC